>NZ_JBVJJA010000007.1:189520-228716 GCF_055586005.1 Micromonospora sp. NPDC051924 | reverse complement strand
CTGGTCGGGGTGGGGGTGGCCTACCTGCAGCAGACCGAGTGGGTGGTCACCGCCTGGAACTGGGTCACCGGTAACTGACCCGCCGTGGCCGCGGGGGGGGGGGGGTTTCTCCCCCCCCCCCCCCCCCCCCCCCCTGGCCCCCCCCCCCCCCCCCCCCCCCCCCCCCCGGCCGGGTCACGGATAGCTGACCAGGTTCACCGGCACGGTGTTGGTGCCCTGCGCGGTGCCGCCCGTGTCGTTGATGACGTGGGTGATCGACCCGTTGCCGCCCAGCGAGACGGTGAGCAGGTCGTGGAACCGTACGCCGGCCGCGGTCGGCGCCTCGAACCCGTGGTACGCGGCGATGGTCGGGTCCACGTTGAAGTAGCAGTAGCTGCCCATCCCCCAGCCCTCGAACGCGGTGACCGCGTTGGCCACCTTGAACGCGGCGTAGCCGACCATCGACCCGTTCATCCAGGCCGAGGCGCTCGGCGGGTCGTACGGCAGCTCGTTCTGGAAGAAGATGGTCCGGCCGTTGTTGCCGTTCCAGATCACCTCGTACTTCTGGTAGTGCTCGACGAACAGGCCGAGCGCGGTGACGTTGTTGCCGTTGACGACCAGGCCGGTGTCGGCGGTGTTCACGGTCCAGCCGACGCCGGTGCCGTGGTCGGCCCGCCAGGCCCAGATGTGGTCGATCAGGGCGTCGTGCTGGTTGACCACCAGGCTGGTGGTCGCCCTGCCCGCGCCCGCGCCCCCGATCCGGAAGAAGACGTCCTGGATGGAGGTCGGGTTGGCGGCGTGGCCGGCGGTGGACCCGGTCGGGCCGACCTGGAGCAGCACCGGCGAGTTGGTCGGCCCGGCGTCGAAGAGCATCCCGGCCAGCCGGACCCCGTCGACGTCGGCGACCGACATGGCGGTGACCCCGTTCTGCGGGATCAGCGTCGGGAAGCCGATGCCGAGGACCACGGTGCCCGGGCGGTTCACGGTGATGGTCTCGCCGACCGGGTAGATCCCGGGGGTGAGCAGCAGGTGCAACCCCTGGGCCAGGGCGGCGTTGATGGTGGCCGCGGAGTCACCCGGGTGGGCGACGTAGAACTGGCTCAGCGGGATCGACGTGCCCGGGGTGGCGCCCCCCAGCCAGGACGCGCCGGAGGCGTTGGCCCGGGTGGACGGGACGAAGACCTGATAGGCGCCGGCCGCGTCGAGGTAGAGGTACGGGATGTCCCGGCTGACCGGGGTCTGCGCCAGGGTGGTGTAGGGCGGGTTGGGGAAGCTGTTGGCGGGCGCGCCGACCACCCCGGAGTTGGTCATGTTCCAGACCGCGTTGAGATAGCCGCCGACGTTGCTGTCCCGCGTGTACCACTGCTGCTGCGAGTAGGGCTGCACGACGCCGGTGACCCGGCTGTCGGCGATGTACCCGCCGCTGGCCCAGCCGTACCCGTTCGGGGCCAGGTTCAGGTCGCCCTGGATGTCCATCCGGCGGAACGGCGCCGCCTGGGAGACGGCCCAGCGGATGAACCCGGCGGACGGGAACACCTCCAGGTTGGACGCGGAGCGCCAGAAGTTCTGGGTGGCGTTGCCGTTGAACCAGCCCGCGTCGACGGTGATGTCGCCGTGGATCCGGACGTCGTCGGGATTCCGGCCGAGCCCCATGATCGAGGTGTAGAAACCGATCTGCGCGTTGATCCCGGAGTAGTCGCCGGGCTTGAACATCAGCGCGTACCGCTGGCTGCCGAACTGGTTGGACTCCTGGGTGCGGAAGACCGAGTCGAGCTGGCCCTGGATGGTGGCCGCGGACATCGACGGGTCGAAGGTGATCACGTTGGGCCCGAGCGGGCCGCCGCCCGGGATGGTCCCTCCTCCGGAGGCGTGCACGGCGAACTCCCAGAGCGAGTAGCCCCAGCCGGTGGCCCGGACGGTGCCGTACATCCGCACGTACCGGCCGCTGCCGCTGACGGTGAGGTCGTCGGTGCCGCCGTCCCCGGTGGTGGTGGCGGCGACGGTGGTCCAGGCGGAGCCGTCGGTCGAGGTCTGGATCTGATACGCCTTCGCGTACGCGGTCTCCCAGTTGAGTACCACCCGGCACAGGGTCCGGACGCTGCCGAGGTCGACCTGGAGCCACTGCGGGTCGCTGGCCGCGCTGGACCAGCGGGTGCTCAGGCTGCCGTCGACGGCCGCGCTCGCCGGGGTGCCGGCGTTCTCCGTGGAGGAGGCGGTCGCGGGCCGGCCCTGCGCGGCGTTGGTGGCGGTGTCGCAGCCGCTGCCGCCGCCGGTGCTGCCGTAGACCTGGAACTCCCAGAGCGAGTAGCCGTAGGCGGTAGCCCGGGCGGTGCCGTACATCCGGACGTACCGGCCGGTGCCGCTGACCGTGAGGTCGTCGGTGCCGCCGTCACCGCTGGTGGTGGACCAGACGGTGGTCCAGGTGACCCCGTCGGTCGAGGTCTGGATCTGGTACGCCCGCGCGTAAGCGGCCTCCCAGGTCAGGGTGACCCGGGAGACGGTGGCGGTGGTGCCGAGGTCCACCTGGAGCCACTGTGGATCGGCGAAGGTGCTGGACCAGCGGGTGCCGGTGTTGCCGTCGGTGGCGTTGGCGGCGGCGGTGCCGGCGTTCTCGGTGGACGACGCGGTGGTTGGCCGCCCCTGCGACAGCAGCGGATCGGCCGCGCGGGCCGGGGACGGTGGGGCGACCAGCGCGGTCGCCGCGAGCAGGCCGGCGACGGCGGCGAGCAGTCGGCGCAGTGGCCGGCGGGACGGGTGGCGGCGCGGTGGGACCGGTGACATGGGCCTCTCCGGGGGACGCGGTGGGGACCGGGACGGGAAGACGGGCGGGCATGGACGCCCGCCCCGTTCCGGTGCAGAGTTCCCCTGGCAGTGGCACCTGTCAATGGAACCGGTACCGCCGTCCCCCTTTTTTCGCGCCTTGTGAAAAGTCCGGAACTAACTGTGTGAGCTGCCGTTGGCAGCGCGAAGGCGAGTCCGTCCGGCTCAGCCCTGGCGGGCCTTCTGCCGCGGGTCGGCCTTGTTGAGCACAAAGAGCTTGCCGCGGCGGCGCACCACGATCGAGTTCGCCTTGCGCTTCAGGCCACGGAGAGAGCTGCGAACCTTCACCCCGGATCACCCCGTTTCCGCTCGACTCTCGGCTGTCCGGCACGCGTACCCGGCCGGGACACGCTCATGCCCGGCGGTCGGCCCCGCCGGACGACGTCCGGCGGGGCCGACCGTTCAGGCGACCGCGCAGCGGGCGCCGTTGAGCGTGAACGCGGCGGGTCTGCCGGTGTTGCCGGTGTGGTTGGCCTGGAAGCCGATGTCCACCGAGCCGTTCGCCGGGATGGTCGCGTTGTAGGAGACGTTGCGGGCGGTGACCGCACCGCTGGTCGGCGCGTAGGTGGCGTTCCAGCCGTTGGTGATGGTCTGGCCGCTGGGCAGCGTGAACGCGAGACTCCAGCCGTTGACCGCCGCCGTACCGGTGTTGGTGATGCTCACCGACACGGTGAGCCCGGTGTTCCAGGCGTTGACCACGTACGCCACCCGGCACCCGCCGGTTGGTGGCGGACTGCTCGGCGGCGGCGTCGTCGGAGGCGGCGTGCCCGGCGGCGGCGTGGACGGCGGCGGGCTGCTCGGCGGGATGCTGGCGTCGAGGCCGAAGAAGCGGATCGCCTGGGCGGCGTCGACCGGGAGGTTGTGCGACACGCCCTGCATGCTGATCGCCTCGACCGGCGCCGTGCCGCCGGTGCCGCCGTACCGGGTCCGGGTGTAGCCGGACTGCGGGGTGTCGGTGTACGTCGGGGTCTGGCTCAACCCGTTGACGTTGGTCCACTGCTTGATTTCTTCGGTGAAGTTCGGGTAGCGCAGCGTCTCGTCGTTGGTCCCGTGCCAGAGCTGCATCCGGGGGCGCCGCCCGGTATACCCGGGGTACGCGCCGCGGACCAGGTCGCCCCACTGCTGGGCGGTCTTCACCACCAGGCCGTTGGCGCAGTCGCTGTTCCACTCCGACCCGTTGGTGGTGGCGAAGCAGCCGAAGGGCACGCCGGCGAAGGCCGCGCCGGCGCTGAACACGTCCGGGTAGTCGCCGAGCAGGACGTTGGTCATCATCGCCCCGGACGAGACGCCGGTGGCGAAGATCCGGTTCGGGTCCACGGCCCAGCGCTGCCGGACGTAGTCGACCATCGACCTGATGCCGACCGGGTCGCTGCCGCCGTCGCGCCGCAGCGCCTGGGGCGAGGAGACGTCGAAACACTGGCTGCTCCGGGTCACCGAGGGATAGACCACGAGGTAGCCGTACCGGTCGGCGAGGGAGGCGAACTGAGTGCCGGAGTACATCGCCGGGCCGCTGCCGGTGCAGTAGTGGTTGACCACCAGCAGCCCCGGCCGCGCCGCGGCGGTGTCCGGCACGTACAGGTACATCCGCAGGTTGCTCGGGTTGGCGCCGAAGTTCGTCACCTCGGTCAGCGCGGCCGCCGAGGCGGGACCGGGCAGCGCGAACGCCGCCAACGCGGCGAGCCCGGCGGCGAACAGCGCCGCGCCGAGGACCTTCATCCTTCCGCGCACGGCGAGGGGGCGATGCGATGGGTGCATGGGATCTCCTGAGGTGGTGGGGAAAGCCGCGCAGGAGTGCCCTGCCACCTGCGTGCTCGCCGGCGAGGCGCCATGACGGCGGCCCGGATCCTCGGAGACGAGATAGACGACCGCAGATCAAGGCGGTCCGAATCGGAGTGTAGGGCCCGCCAGCACGACCGACAACCACCTTCCGGAACACTTCCGGAAGAGATCCTCGCGGGGCCACCCGGAACGGGCGCACCGAGATAAGGTCGGCCCGTGCCGCAGGTCCAGGGGTCGCTTCTCGTCAAGCGGGGCGACGCGATCGTCACCGACGTGACCGCCGACGGCTGCACGGCGGGCACTCGGTTCCAGATCGCGTCGGTGAGCAAGCAGTTCACCGCCGCCGCGATCGTGCTGCTGGCCCAGCGCGGCGCGCTGGACCTCGAGGACCGGATCGGTCGCTGGTTCGGGACGAGCCCGAGCGAATGGCGGGACCTGACCCTGCACCAGCTGCTCACCCACACCTCGGGCATCGGGCACTGGGACGACTACCCGGAGATCGACCTGGGCCGGCGGGTCGAATGGGACGAGCTGCTGGCCACCTTCCACCGGCGGCCGCCGCTGTTCGCCCCCGGCGGCCGGTGGCACTACAGCAGCCCGGCGTACGTGCTGCTGGCCCAGGTGGCCCAGCGGGTGGCCGATCGCCCGTACGCGCGGCTGCTGGCCGACGAGATCTTCACACCGTCCGGACTGGAGCGCACCTTCGCCGGCTCGCCGGGCGGGCGGCAGGACATCGCGCAGGGGCACGGCCCGGACGGCGGGCCCGTGCCCTCGTGGGAGCTCGACGTGGTCGGCATGGGCGCCGGGGACGTCTGGTCCACCAGCAGTGACATCCTCACCTGGCTGGACACCCTGCGGGCCGGCCGGCTGCTCGACGAGCCGTACCGCACGCTGATGCTGACCCGGCGGGCGCCGACCGGGCGCGAGCCGCGCGGGGACGGGTACGGCTACGGCTGGTTCACCGGCAGGGTGGCCGGCGAACCCTGGTTCCACCACAGCGGACAGAACGCCGGTTTCCTGTCCTTCGCCGGCTGCCTGCCGGCCTCGCGCCGGCGGATCGTGCTGCTCACCAATTCCGAGGCGATCGACCGGGACGCCTTCGACAGCCTGCTGGCGGCCGCCCTCAGCTGACCGTCCGGCGACGTACCTCGTCGAGCATCTCGTCGACCGATCCGGCCGGGTCGGTCACCGGGAACTGCACCGCCCGCACCACGGCCTCCGGGTCGACCAGCAGCGTCAACCGCTTCAACCGGTCCACCCCACCGGCCCGGAAGGTGGGCAGCAGCAGGCCGGCCGCGAGCCGACCGTCCTGGTCGGACAGGAGCGGATACGGCAGCCCGGCGTGCGCCGCGAAGGCGCGCAACTGGTCCGGCCGCTGGGTGCTCACCCCGCGCACCTCGGCGCCGAGGGCGCGGAACCGGTCGTGCCGGTCGGCGTACGTGCGGGATTCGAGCGTGCACCCGACGGCGCCGGGGATCTCGGCCCAGCCCGGCGGGACGCCCTGCGCGCCCGGGGCGAAGGCACCCGGGAAGAGATAGAGCACCGTCCACCGGCCGGGGACGGTCGGCGACTCACTACCGCCGTCGTCCCGGGCCAGGGTGAGCTCCGGCACCCGCCGGCCGACCAGGTGGTGCACCCGGCGCGCCTCGGTGGAGCCGGCGGTCGCGGTGGCGGTGAGGGTGCCGTCGCCCATGACGTGCCGGGTGCCCCAGTCCTGGAGGGCGACCAGCACCGGCAGCAGCCCCTCGCCCTTGGCCGTCAGCAGATAGTCGTGCCGCGGCGGACGGGTCGAGTAGGGCCGGCGGACCAGCACCCCGTGCTCGACCAGGTCGGCGAGGTGCTCGGTGAGCGCCCGCCGGCTGACGCCCAACTCCCGCTGAAGGGCATCGAAGCGGGTGGTGCCGCCGGCGATCTCGCGCACGATCAGGAAGGTCCACCAGTCGCCGAGCACGCCCAGCGCCTGCGCGATGCCGCAGTCGGCGTCGCCGAGATCCGCCCGCCGCACATCCCACCTCCCACCCTTCCGGTCGCCTCGACTATAGTCCGTTTCAGATTGGAACTCACTGGCTCGGATCGGGGGTTGGCGGCATGTCCGTCGAGCAGGGAGCCGGGGTGTTCTGGCGCTGGTGGGCCGCGGGCACCACCAGTCAGGTGGGGTCGGCGGTCGGCGCGGTGGCGCTGCCGCTGACCGCGCTGACCGTGCTGGACGCCTCCGCGTTCGAGATGGGCCTGATCGCGGCGGCGAGCTACGTGGCCTGGCTGGTGATTGGGCTTCCGGCCGGCGTGATCGTGCAGCGGCTGCCGTTGCGCGGCACCCAGGTCTGCGCCGACCTGGCCCGGGCGGTCGCCGTGGCCTCGGTCCCGCTGGCCTGGTGGTGGGGCCTGCTGACCGTCGCGCAACTGGTCGTGGTGGCGCTTGTGGTCAGCTTCGCCAACGTGCTCTTCGACGTCGCCAACGCCACCTTCCTGCCGGCCATCGTGAGCCGCGAGCAGCTGCACGCGCGCAACAGCCTGACCTCGGCCACCCACGCCGGCACCCAGCTCAGCGGGCCGTCCCTGGGCGGTCTCGCGGTGCAGGCCCTCGGAGCGGTCCCGGCCGTCCTGGTCGACGCGGTCAGCTACCTGGTCTCGGCGGCGCTGCTGTGGTCGCTGCCGGCCCGCCGGGCCGACGCCCCGGACCGTCGGCCCCCGGTCCGCGCGCTGATCGGCGAGGGCTGGCGGTACGTCACCCGCCACCCGGTGATGGGGCCGACGATGTGGACGGCCACGGCGGTCAACTTCGTCTGCGGCGCGCAGCTCGCGATCTACCCGCTCTATCTGGTCCGGGAGCTGCACGCCCCGGCCGCCCTGGTCGGCCTGCTGCTCGCCGTCGAAGGGGTCGGCTCGCTGGTCGGGGCGACCCTGACGCCGTGGATCACCGGTCGGTGGGGCACGGCCCGGTCCCTGGTGGTCGCCTGCCTGGTCGCGGTCGGCGGCGCGTTCCTGGTGCCGACGGGCGCCGGCTGGCCCGCGTACCTCGCCTTCGCGGCCGGCAACGTGCTCTTCGCCGGCGGCGTGGTGGTGCTGAGCGTCACCACCCGCACCTACCGGCAGATCGCCAGCCCGCCGGAGCTGCTCTCCCGGGTGATGGCCACGGTCCGCTTCGTCTCCTGGGGGGCGATCCCGGTGGGCGGGCTGGTCGCCGGCGCTCTCGCCGGGCCGGCCGGCGCCCGGGTCACCCTGTTCGCCTTCGCCGCGGCCACGGCGCTGGCGCCGCTGGCCCTGCTCCTGTCCCCGGTACGCGGGCTACGCGACCTGGCCGACCTGCGAATCGACGAGCCGGCGGAGCGGGCGGCCGTCGCCCCGGTCGGCTGAGACCTCACCCGCCGCGGCCCCAGTCCCACATCGCCCGCAGGACCGGCAGCAGCGCGTGCCCCCGCTCGGTGAGGGTGTAGCTCACCCGGGGCGGCCACGACGCGGTACGCCGACGATCGACCACCCCGGCCGCGACGAGCTGGGCCAGGCGGTCGGTCAACACCTTGTCGGACAGGGCCGGCAGCGCCCGGGTGAGGTCGGTGAAGCTGCGCGGCCCCCGGGTCAGCTCACCGATCACCAACGCCGTCCAGCGGCCCCGCAGCGCGGCCAGGGTTACCTCGACCGGGCAGGACGGGTCGGGCCGGGCATCCGGGCCGGCGCAGGGCTCCAGCACGCCGGCCCCGGCGTGGCCAACCGTTTGGTGAGTCACGAGCGGCCCTCCTAGCGTTCGGCGCGGTTGCGATCGTCGCCGTCCAAGGGGGAAGTATGCGCGTCCACCACCTCAACTGCGGGACCATGCGGGAGATCACCCCGGTCGACGGCCGGGTGCTCCGGCCCCTCCCCGCGATCTGTCACTGCCTGCTGATCGAGACCGACTGCGACGGGCTGGTCCTGGTCGAGACCGGCTTCGGCACGGACGACGTGCGGCATCCCGAGGGGCGGCTCGGGGCCGACTTCCTGGCCTGGGCGCAGCCGGCCCTGGACGTCGAGGAGACCGCGGTACGGCAGATCGTCCGGCTCGGCCACACGCCGGCGGACGTCCGTCACGTCGTCCTCACCCACCTGCACCGGGACCACGCCGGTGGGCTGTCGGACTTCCCGCACGCCCGGGTACACCTACACGAGGCGGAGCACCGGGCGGCCACGGCGGTCGGCCACCACCCCTCGTACCTGCCGGGCCAGTGGACCCACGGGCCGGACTGGGTGACGTACCGGACGGACGGGGGCGAGCGGTGGCTCGGCCTCGACGGCGTGCGGCAGCTCGCCGGCCTGCCGCCGGAGATCCTGCTGGTGCCGCTCGCCGGCCACACCCCCGGGCACAGCGCGGTCGCCGTCCGGGTGGACCACGCCGCCGGGCCGGAATGGCTGGTCCACGCCGGGGACGCCTACTTCTACCGGGGCGAGATCACCCCCGGGCTGCCGCCGACCCCGCCGGCGTTCGACGCGCTCCAGGCCTCCGTGGAGACCGACCGGCCACTGCGGCTAGCGAACCTGGACCGCCTCGCCGCCCTGCTGTCCGAACAGCCGGAACGGGTCGAGGTGGTCTCCGCACACGACCCGTGGGAGTTCCGGCGGATGACCGCGCCGGCCGGTGACGCGGCCGGCTGACGGGCGGACCGGGCCTCAGCGAGCGGCCCGGACGCCGGCCAGGACCCGGGCCGAGGCGTTGCGGGCCGCCAGGCCGAACCCGGTACGCGGCACCAGCAGCCCCGCCGCGTACCGGGCCGCCCGCCGCTTCGGCTCGGTGCGGCAGCGGTGCCGCGTCTCGTACCGGTCGAACGCCGTGGTGTGGTCGGCGGCGTCGGCCAGCGCGTCGGCGAGGGTGTGGGCGCCGGCGACGGCGAGGCTGGACCCTTCGCCGAAGAGCGACACGCAGGAGGCGGCGTCGCCGACCAGCACGACCCGGCCGCGTGACCAGCGGGGCAGGCGGACCCGGCTGACGCTGTCGAAGTACAGGTCGTCGGCGGCGCGTACCCGGTCCAGCAACTCCGGCACCCGCCAGCCCCGCTGCTGCGCGTACGCCTCGACGACGAGTCGCTTGTGCTGCGCGAGGTCTCGGTGGTCGAAGCCGTCGACCGGCCCGCCGCGGAAGATGAAGGCGGCCAGGGCGCTGCCCCGGGCCGGGTGCACGGAGACCAGTCGGCCGGGCGAGTTGTGCAGCAGCACGTCGTACGGGTCGTCGGCGGGCGCGCCGAGCGGCAGGGTGGCCACCCACACACCGAGGTGGCGCACCTGGTTGGCCTCCGGCCCGAAGGCGAGCCGGCGCACCGTCGAGTGCAGACCGTCCGCCCCGACGACCAGGTCGAACCGGCGGGGCGCGCCGGCGGCGAAGGTGATGTCGACGCCACCGGTGTCCTCGGTCAGCCCGGTGATCGTGTCGTCGTACCGGAACTCGACGTCGTCGGCGGCGGCGCGGTGCAGGATCGCGGCGAGGTCGGCGCGGGGGACCTCCAGTCCCGGGTCGCTCGACGAGGCGGACATCGGCAACCGGGCGATGGTGGCGCCGGCGTCGTCGACCAGCCGCATCCCGGTCACCGGGGTGGCGGCCGCGCGCAGCTCGTCCCGCAGGCCCATCGCCGTGACGACCGGCAGGGCCGGACCGCGCACGTCGACCGGGTTGCCGCTGGACCGCTGCCCGGCGGCGCGTTCCACCACGGTGACCCGGAAGCCGCGCCGGGCCAGCCACCAGCCGAGCGTGTTGCCCGCGATGCCACCACCGGAGATCAGTACGGTGCGCATGGGCCGAGCATAGCGGCACTCAGTGCCAATATGCAATGACTGCCATACGGCTCTCCGTGCCGTACCATGTCCGCATGTCCCTGCGCGACCGGAAGCGGGCCCGGACCCGGCAGTCGCTCGTCGACGCCGCCGTCGAGCTCTTCGAACGGCACGGGTACGACCGGACCGGCGTCGCCGACATCGCCGCCGCGGCCGAGGTCGGCACCCGGACCTTCTTCCGCTACTTCCCCAGCAAGGAGGCGCTGCTCTTCCCCGAGAGCGACGACCGGGTGCGGGCTGCGGTCGAGGCGATCGCCGACCGGGCGCCGGACGAGGCACCGGCAGAGGTGCTGCTGCGGGCGCTGCGGACGGCGACCACCGGCAGCGAGGACATGGGGGGACGGCTCGCCGCGCTACGCCTGCGGCTGGTCCGCGAGGTTCCGGTCGTCCGCGGCCGTGCCCTGCAGCTCCAGCTCGACGCACAACGCGAGATCGCCCGGCACCTCGCCGCGGCGTATCCGGACCAGCTCGACCCGGTGTCGGCGGCGGCGTTGGTCGGGGCGTTCGTCGGCGCGGTGACCGGCGCGCTCCAGGTACTCCTCGAGGACCCGGACCGGGCCGGCGACCCGGCCGCGGTGCAGGAGGCCATGCGCCGGGCCACCGAGGTCGCCCTCGCCGCCCGGATGCACGCCGCACCGGCCGACTGAACCGCGCGCCGGTCAGCCCGGCAGGACGGCGGCGGCGACCGGGCGGACCCGGTCCGGGTGGGACAGCACGTCGACGTTGTCGAGGTACTGGTCGACCGCGCCGACCGGCGGCCGGTCGCGCAGCGCCGGGTCGGTGATCGCGGCGCGCAGGGCAGCGACGAACCGTTCCGCGCGCAGGACCAGGAACGGCCGGTCGTGGAACGGCCGGACGCCGGGGTCGACCCGCGCGGCCAGCCCGCTGTCGTTGCTCCAGGTGGCGACCGCCTCCAGGGCACGAACCAGGCCGACCTGCCGGGCCGGCCAGTCGCCCGGTCCGATCGCCGCGTTCAGCGCGTCGACCACCGGCGCCGCCGCCGGCAGCGCGGCGAAGACCGTGCCGAGCCACTTCGCGTACGGCGGCCAGCGGCGGTGCAGCAGCAGGCCGAGGCGCATCAAATCGCGGGCCAGGCCGGCGGCGACCACCCGGCTGCCCAGCTCGTCGCCGACCTCGGCGCACCGGCCGGCCAGGTGCTCCGACTGCCCCACCCGCTGCCAACCGGTCGCCAGCACGTGCCGCCAGACGTCGTCCGGATACCAGGCCAGTCGGGCCCGGACGGCGGTGAGCGCGCCGTCGAGCCCGTCGTGGAAGACCGCCCCGCCGTTCAGCTCGGCCAGCCGCTGGGTCGGCACGGAGAGCCAGTCCGCCACGCCGATCCCGGCGCGCGGGTCGAACCCGAGCCGCCCGCACAGCCAGCCGCCCAGCTCGTCGACGGTCACCCCGTGCCGCTCGCCGTCGGCGCGTACCACCCCCAGCCGGACCTCCGGGCCGCCGGCGAACCGGGTGGGCCAGCCCAGGAACTCGTCCGGCAACCCGGCGTCCAGGACCGCCCGGACCGGCCCGACGTCCCCGGGTTCGGCGACGAAGAGCTGGGTACGCGGCCCCCAGTCGTGGTCGGTGGAGCGCGGGGTGTCCAGGCCGAGCAACTCCGAACCGCCGTCGAGCAGGCCGGCGGCGTACCGGAGGCCGGGCAGGCGCCGGGACAGCAGCGGGGCGACCACCTCGTCGTGGAAGCGGCGGGCCAGGGTCAGCCCGGGTACGAACGTCACCCCGCCAGTCTGCCGGGCGGAAACCGTGCCACCCAGCGGTTATCGGTCCACCGGGCACGTCGCGCCGATAACCTGGCTCGGAGCGATGCCGGGAGGTGGGCGGTGACGGACAGCGATCGGGGCCGGGCGTCCGTACGACCTCGCCGGCTGCTGTGGGCCGGCATCCTCGCCGTGGTCGGGCTGGTGCTACTCCTGATCGGGCTGACCGTCGCCAACGGGACGCTGGCCTGGATCGAGGTGGTGCTGGCCTTCGTCCTGCTCGTGGCGAGCTACGCGCTGCAGCGGATGGCCCGCCGGGAGAGCCTGTACCGGCACGACAGCGGCTGACGTCCGCCGGCGCCGGTCCCCCACCACGTCGTACCGCTGTGCCAGGCTGGCGGACGTGGCCCAGCGACCCCCGATCCTGCTGATCGACTCCCCCAGCCTCTACTTCCGCGCCTACTTCGGCATTCCCGAGTCGGCGGCGAAGACGGCCGACGGCCAGCCGGTCAACGCCGTTCGCGGCTTCCTCGACATGCTCGCCCAGCTCGTCCGCACCCGCCGGCCCGACCGGATGGTCTGCACGCTCGACCACGACTGGCGGCCGGCCTGGCGGGTGGAGCTGCTGCCCTCGTACAAGGCGCACCGGGTGGCGCCGGAGGGCGGCGAGGTGGTGCCGGACACCCTCTCCCCGCAGGTGCCGATGATCCTCGAGGTGCTGGACGCGCTCGGCATCACCGCGGTCGGCGCCACCGGCTACGAAGCCGACGACGTGCTCGGCACCCTCTCGGTGACCCAGCCCGGCCCCGTCGAGGTGGTCTCGGGTGACCGGGACCTGTTCCAGCTCGTCGACGACGCCCGCCAGGTGCGGCTGCTCTACGTCGGGCGCGGCGTGGCCAAGCTGGAGGACTGCGACGACGCGGCGGTCCGGGCCAAGTACGGCGTGCCCGCCGACCGGTACGCCGACTTCGCCGCGCTGCGCGGCGACCCGTCCGACGGGCTGCCCGGTGTGCCCGGGGTCGGCGAGAAGACGGCCGCCCGGCTGATCGAGCGGTACGGCGGGCTGCCCGGCATCCTGGCCGCGCTGGACGACGGGGAGTCCGGCTTCGCCCCGGGCCTGCGCACCAAGCTGGCGGCGGCCCGGGACTACCTGGCCGTCGCGCCGAAGGTGGTCCGGGTCGCCACCGACATACCGCTACCGGAGTTGGCCACCACGCTGCCGACCGCGCCCGCCGACCCGGAACGGCTGCTGGCGCTGGCACAGCGGTGGAACCTCGCCGGCTCCTGCCGACGCCTGGTCGACGCCCTCGCCGGCGGGGCCTGACCCGGACGAGCCGCCACCTCGGCGATCCGGGTGGGATCCGGGCCGCCGGAACACCGCCACCTCGCCGGCCGGGCGGGGCGGCGGGATCAGGCGGCCGCGTGGTAGGCCAGCACGCCGCGGTTGACCGCGGCGATCGCCTGCCGGGCGGTGGACCGCAGCTCGGCCGAGGCCCCACCGGAGTCGGCGAGCTGGCCGAGCAGGTCGACCACCTGGCGAGCCCAGCGGACGAAGTCACCGGCGGGCATCTCGCCGTCGATCTGGTGGCCGCTGGCGAGCACCTTGGCGAGGGCCTCACCCCGGGCCCAGCGGTAGATCGGCCAGGCGAAGCCGAGGTCCGGCTCGCGGGTGACCGCGAGGCCACGGGCGGCCTCGTCCCCCTCGATGTCGCTCCACAGCTTCAGCGTCTCGTCGACCGCGTCGGCGACCGCGCCGCGCGGCAGGGAGGCCCGCTCGTCGACGTCCCGGCGGGCCTCGAAGACCACCACGGAGACCGCGGCGGCCAACTCGGCCGGGGAGAGTCCGTCCCACACCTTACGGCGCAGGCACTCGGCGACCAGCAGGTCCGCCTCGGTCCAGATCCGGCCGAGCATCCGCCCGGCGTCGGTGACCTCACCGTCGGCGGTGAGGTAGCCGCGCGCGGTCAGCAGCGCCACGATCCGGTCGAACGTCCGGGCCAGCGAGCCGGTCCGTCCGGCGACCCGCTGGCGCAGCTCCTCGGTGTCGCGCTCCAGCCGGCGGCGCCGCTCCGCCCAGCGGGCGTGCTCCTCCCGGTCCGGACAGGCGTGGCACGGGTGTTGCCGCAGCTCCGTACGGAGCTGGCTGAGCCGGTGGTCCTCGCCGACGGCCTGCCGGGAGCGCCCGCCACGCCGTCCGCCGTGCCGGTCCAGCCCGGTGCCGCTGACCGCGGCGGCGAGGTCACGCCGGGCCGCCGGGGACCGGTGGTTGAAGTGCTTCGGCACCCGGATCCGGGTGAGCACCTCGGCCGGGGTGGTGAAGTCGCCGGGGCTGACCCGGCCGGCCCAGCGGTCCTGGGTCAGCACCAGCGGGCGGGGTTCGCCGAAGCCGCCGGTGGCCGGGTCGAGGACCACCGCCAGGCCGGCCCGGCGGCCGGAGGGCACCCGGATCACGTCGCCGACCCGCAGCCGCTCCAGCGAGGCGATCGCGGCCGCCTTGCGCTGGGTCTGCCCCTGCCGGGCGATGGCGCGCTCCCGGTCGGCGATGGCCACCCGCAGCGCGAAGTACTCGTCGAAGTCGCCGTGGTGGCAGGCGGCCTCGGCGCCGTACGCCTCCATGGTCTCGGTGTTGCGCTGCACCTGCCGGGCCAGGCCGACCACCGACCGGTCCGCCTGGAACTGCGCGAACGAGGACTCCAGCAGGGCCCGGGCCGGCTCCGCGCCGACCGTGCCGACCAGGTTGACCGCCATGTTGTACGACGGCCGGAAGCTGGACCGCAACGGGTAGGTGCGGGTGGAGGCGAGGCCGGCCACGTGCCGGGGGTCGGTCTCCGGCGACCAGACCACCACCGCGTGCCCCTCGACGTCGATGCCACGCCGGCCGGCCCGGCCGGTGAGCTGCGTGTATTCCCCCGGGGTGAGGTCGACGTGCGCCTCGCCGTTGAACTTGACCAGGCGCTCCAGCACCACGCAGCGGGCCGGCATGTTGATGCCCAGGGCCAGGGTCTCGGTGGCGAAGACCGCCTTGACCAGGCCACGGACGAAGAGTTCCTCGACGACCTCCTTGAACGCGGGCAGCATGCCGGCGTGGTGCGCGGCCAGGCCCCGCTCCAGGCCGTCCAGCCACTCCCAGTAGCCGAGGACGGAGAGGTCCTCGCCGGGGATGGCGGTGATCCGCGACTCGACCACCCGGCGGATCTCGGCGCGCTCCTCCGGGGAGGTCAGCCGCAGCCCGGCGGCGAGACACTGCTGCACGGCGGCGTCGCAGCCGGCCCGGCTGAAGATGAACAGGATCGCCGGGAGCAGCCCCTCCCGGTCGAGCCGGTCGACGATGTCGGGGCGCATCGGGCCACGCCAGCGGGGGCCGCGCCGCCCGCCGCCGGGGCCGGCGCTGCGGCCCTCCCCCAGCTCCAGGCGGCGCATCGTGTCCCGGGTGTAGCGCAGCAGCTCGGGGTGCACGTCGTGCTTGCGCGCCGCGTCCGCGTCGTGGAACAGGTCGAACATCCGCTTGCCGACCAGCATGTGCTGCCAGAGCGGCACCGGCCGGTGCTCGCTGACCACCACGGCGGTCTCGCCCCGCACGGTGACCAGCCAGTCGGCGAACTCCTCGGCGTTGGAGACGGTGGCCGACAGCGAGACCAGGGTGACCGAGGCGGGCAGGTGGATGATCACCTCTTCCCAGACCCCGCCGCGGAACCGGTCGGCGAGGTAGTGCACCTCGTCCATCACCACGTAGGCCAGGCCCTCCAGCGTGGTCGAGCCGGCGTAGAGCATGTTGCGCAGCACCTCGGTGGTCATCACCACCACGGGCGCGTCGCCGTTGATCGCGTTGTCGCCGGTGAGCAGCCCGACCTGCTCGGCGCCGTAGCGGTCCACCAGGTCGTGGTACTTCTGGTTGGACAGCGCCTTGATCGGCGTGGTGTAGAAGCACTTGCGCCGGGTGGTCGGCGCCTCACCGCCGCCGGCGGCGGCCGCCGGCTGCCCGGGCCGGCCGCGCAGGGCGAGGTGTACGGCGAACTCGCCGACCACGGTCTTGCCGGCGCCGGTGGGAGCGCACACCAGCACGCCGCTGCCCCGCTCCAGGGCCTCGCACGCCTCCCGCTGGAAGTCGTCGAGGTCGAACCCCAGGTCTCGGGCAAATTCGTCCAGGGCCGGGAAGGCGGAGGCCTGCGCGGCCCGGCGGCGCGCCGCGGCGTACCGCTCGGCGGGGCTCGACATGTCCTCAAGATTAATCGGTGCGACCGACGACCACCGGCCAAGGCCATCCGGCAGGGCGGTCGGGGCGGGTCGGTAGGGTGCACGACGTGCCGGACCATGCCGAACCACCCCACGCCTCGAGCGGCGCCGACGACGCCGTCCGCCCGAGCCCGTCCCGCCGTGCCGTGGAGGGGGTGCTCTTCGACTTCCACGGCACCCTCGCCCAGGTCGAGGACCCCCGCGAGTGGGTGCTGGCCGCCGCGGCGGCGTGCGGGGTGGAGCTGGATCGGGTCCGGGCCACCGCGCTGGCCGACCGGCTGCTCACCGCCGGCCGGGCGGGCGGGCCGTTGCCGGCCCGGGTGCCGCCCCGGCTGGCCGAGCTCTGGGCCGACCGGGACCTCTACGAACACGCCCACCGGGGCGCGTACACCGGGTTGGCCGAGACGGTCGACGCCGGGATCGACGGGTTCGCGGACGCGCTCTACGAGCGGGTGCTGATCCCCGAGGGTTGGGTGCCGTACCCGGACACCGAGGCGGTGCTCAAGGCGCTGCGCCAGGCCGGGGTGAAGGTGGCCGTGGTCAGCAACATCGGCTTCGACATCCGGCCGCTGTTCGCGGCCTGGGGGCTGGACGGGCTGGTCGACGCGTACGCGCTGTCGTACGAGGTGGGGCGCTGCAAGCCGGACCCGGGGATCTTCCTGCGGGCCTGCGGGATGCTCGGCGTCGACCCGGAGCGCGCCCTGATGGTGGGTGACACCCAGGCCGACGCGGGCGCGGTACGGGCCGGCTGCGCGGTGCTGGTGCTGCCCTGCGCCGACGCGGGCCGCCCCAACGGGCTGGGCGCGGTGCTCGACCTCGCCCTGCCCGCCTGACGGCGGGCCGGTATCCGCGCTAACGCCCGCACGACATCTCTGCCAACACACGCCGCTAACATGGCCCGCGTAACGCCGCTATCGTGACCGGCGTGGACATTCCGCCCCGGGACCGGATCGTGCGCGCCGCCGCCGCGCTGCTCGCCGAGGGTGGCCGGGACGCGGTCACCACCCGGGCGGTCAGCCGGGCGGCTGGGGTGCAGGCGCCGACCATCTACCGGCAGTTCGGCGACCTGCGGGGCCTGCTCGACGCCGCCGCCAGCTACGGCTTCGCGGCGTACCTGCACGCCAAGGCGGCCCGGCAGCCGGCCGTCGACCCGGTCGACGACCTCCGTCAGGGCTGGGACATGCACGTCGAGTTCGGCGTCGCCAACCCGGCCTTCTACGCGCTCATGTATGGCGACCCGCAGCCCGGGGTCCGGCCCACCGCCGCCCGGGTGGCCGCCGACATCCTGCGGCAACTCGTCACCCGGGTGGCCGAGGCCGGCCGGCTGCGGGTCGGCGTCGACCGGGCGGCGGACATGATCCACGCGGCGGTCTGCGGGGTCACCCTCACCCTGATCCGGACGCCCCCGCCCGACCGCGACCCGAGCCTGTCCCCCGCCACCCGGGAGGCGGCCCTCGCCGCGGTCCGCACCGACCGCACCCCGGCGACCGGCCGCGAGCCCGACACCGCCGTCCGGCACGCCGTCGCGCTGCGGACCGCCCTGCCGACGCTGACCACCGATCTCAGCGCCGCGGAGCAGGCCCTGCTCGCCGAGTGGCTGGACCGGATCACCGCCACCCGGCCCGGCTGAGCCCCGGTGCGGGCGGGGCCGAGGCGCCGCCCGTCCGGCCCGATGAGGCGGGCGCCGCACCGCCGCCACCTACCGGGGAGGCCGGCCGGCGCAGGCACTAGCGTCACCCGGCATGAGCCGGTCCGCCACCACCCCCGTTCCCGTCCGCCGCTCCGCGGGTCGGCTGGGCGCGGTCGGGCTGGTCCTCGGCGGGGCGCTGTCGGTGCAGTTCGGCTCGGCGGTCGCCGCGCTGCTGTTCCCGCGTACCGGGGTGGCCGGGGCGGTGACGCTGCGGCTGACCATCGGGGCGCTGCTCATGCTGGCCGTGTGCCGGCCCCGGCTGCGGGGCCACGGCCGGGGCGGCTGGACCGCCGTGATCGCCTTCGGGCTGGCCCTGGCCGGCATGAACTCGATCTTCTACCAGGCCATCGAACGGATCCCGCTCGGCCCGGCGGTCACCCTGGAGGTGCTCGGGCCGCTGGTGCTGTCGGTGCTGACCGCCCGGCGGCTCGCGGCGTGGTGCTGGGCCGGCCTCGCGCTGGCCGGGGTGGCCCTGCTCGGCCACGGCGGCTTCGACCGGCTCGATCCGGTGGGCGCCGGGCTGGCGCTGGCCGCGGGGGCGTTGTGGGCGGCGTACATCGTCTGCTCGGCCCGGGTCGGCGGCCGGTTCCCCCGGGCCGACGGGCTGGCCCTGGCGCTGGCGGTGGCCGCGCTGGTCACCCTGCCGATCGGGCTCATCGGGTCGGGCGGCCGGCTGTGGCACCCGACCGTGCTGGGGCTCGGCACCGGGCTGGCGCTGCTGGCCTCGGTGCTGCCGTACACGCTGGAGCTGCTGGCGCTGCGCCGGCTGCCCACCTCCACCTTCGCGGTGCTGATGAGCCTCGGGCCGGCGATCGCCGCCCTGGCCGGCTGGCTGGTCCTCAGCCAGGCGCTGCACGTGGTGGAGGTCCTGGCGATCGGCCTGGTGATCGCGGCGAGCATCGGCGCGGTGCGGGCCGGCCGGCCGGCGGCCACCCCGCCGCCCGTCGAGGCCGGGCCGGAGCCCGAGCTGGTCAGCGCAGCAGCCGCACCGCCGCCGGCACCGCGGTGATCCGCACCGGCAGGTCGAACGCCCGCTCCCCGTCGACGTACGTGGTGATGCCGGCCGCGTCCAGCTCCACGGTGCGGGCCCGGTAGGCGCGGACGAGCGGATGCGCCACGTGCGTGCCCTGGTAGATGCGGGGCTTGACCCGCATCAGGGTGCGCCGGTCGAACCGCCCGCCGACCACGACGTCCAGCAGCCCGTCGGTCAGGTCGGCGTCCGGGCAGATCCGCATCCCACCGCCGTAGCTGGCGGCGTTGCCGACCGCCACCAGCACCGCGTCCAGCTCGTGCTCCTCGCCGTCGAGGCGCAGCCGGTAGCGGCGCGGCCGCAGCCGGGCCAGCTCGACCAGGATGGCCAGGTCGTACCGGCGGGGTCCGCGCGGCCAGGCCATCCGGTTGGCCCGCTCGTTGACGATCGCGTCGAAGCCGGCCGCGAGCACCGCCCCGTACCAGCGGTCGCCCCCGTCGGGGGTGGTCAGCCGGGCCAGGTCGACGGCCCGGGCGCGGCCGTCACGCAGCGCCTCGGCGATCACCTCGACGGCCGCCACCGGGTCGGCCGGGAAGCCGGTCTCGACCGCGAAGTCGTTGCCGGTGCCGGCGGGGACCGGGCCGAACGGCACCGCCGTACCGGCGACCGCCTGCAACGCCCGGTGGACCGTGCCGTCCCCGCCGACCGCCACCAACGCGCCGGCGCCGTCGGCGACCGCCGCGCGGCAGGCCGTCTCCGCCTCCCCCGGGCTCGTCGCCTCGAGCAGCCGCACCGGCCGCCCCGCCCCGGCCAACCGCTTCAGCAACCGGGGCAGCAGCCCGCGGTGCCGCCCCCGGCCGGCAGTCGGGTTGGCGAGCACGGCGACGGGGCCGGACGGGAGATGATCGTGCGCGGTCACGGCGAGCACCGTACGGCACGACCCTCCCCGGCCACCAGGGGAGACGGCGCCGGGGACCCGCCGCGGGGTGGGTCACTTCAGCTTGCGGGTCGATCGGGCCACGATCTGCTGGTACTCGGGGTGCTTCTCCAGCCATCCGCTGAGGAACGGGCAGACGGGCACCACGGTCCGCCCCCTGGCCCGCGCGTCGTCCATCACCGCCCGGGCCAGGGTCGATCCGACGCCCTTCCCCTCGAACGCCGGATCGACCTCGGTGTGGGTGTAGACGATGATGTTGCCGGTCAGTTGATACGTGACGACACCGGCGGTCGCCCCGGTCTCGTCGCGCGCCTCGAACCGCTCCCGCTCCGGCACGTCGGTCACCGTGAACTGCATCCCGCCATCCAACCACGGGTTCGAGCGGTGGTCAGAAGGTGATGCGCACCTTGAGCGCCGTGCGCTCGTCCATCGCCCGGTAGCCGTCCGGCACCCCGTCGAGGGTCACCGAGCTGTCGAAGACCGGCGACGGGTCGATGGTGCCGTCGAGGACGTCCGCGAGCAGCTCCGGGATGTACGCCCGGGCCGGTGCGACGCCGCCGCCGAGGGCGATGTTGCGGTTGAACATCTGGCCGATGTCCACCCCGGCGCTGCCGCCGTGCGGCACGCCGACGTAGCCGACCGCGCCGCCGTCGCGGGCGATGGAGATCGCGGTACGCATCGACTCCTCGGTGCCGACCGCCTCCAGCACGGCCTGCGCCCCCTGGCCGCCGGTCAGCTCCCGCACCGCGGCGACCGCCGCCTCGCCCCGCTCGGCGACCACGTCGGTGGCGCCGAAGGAGCGGGCGATGTCGGTGCGGGCGGTGTGCCGGCCGAGCGCGATGATCTGCTCGGCGCCGAGCCGCTTCGCGGCGAGCACGCCGCAGAGGCCGACCGCGCCGTCCCCGACCACCGCCACGGTGGCGCCGGGACGAACCCGGGCGGCCAGCGCCGCGTGGTGGCCGGTGGACATCACGTCGGACAGGGCCAGCATGGCGGTGAGCAGCCGCTGGTCGCTCGCCGCCTCGACGGGCAGCTTCACCAGGGTGCCGTCGGCGTACGGTACGCGGACCGCCTCCCCCTGGCCGCCGTCGGAACCGGGCGACCCCCAGAAGCCGCCGTGCGGGCAGGAGGTGTGCAGCCCTTCGCGGCAGAAGTCGCAGACGCCGTCGGACCAGACGAAGGGCGCCACCACCAGGTCGCCGACCCGTACCGAGTCGACGTCGGCGCCGACGGCCTCGACCACGCCGAGGAACTCGTGCCCGATCCGCTGCCCCGGCTGCCGTTGCGCCACGCCCCGGTACGCCCACAGGTCGCTGCCGCAGATGCAGGCGAGCACCACGCGGACGACGGCGTCGGTGCCGGCGCGGACGCTGGCGTCCGGCACCTCCTCGACCCGGATGTCGTTCGGGCCGTGGATCACGGTGGCGCGCATGGGCGTGTCCTCCAGGTGGGTCGTGCCGGGCGGGCGGGGCGTCGGCCCCGGCGCGGAACGCTAGACCGTGCCGACGGTCCCGCCGACGCGTCGGGTCGCGCGCGTGGCGGGGCTCACCGGCCGCCCGGCCCGGTCGGGGTCCGGGCGGGCGGCGGCGGGTCAGCCGACGGTGAGGGGCCTGCTCACCGGGGCGACGCCGGCACCTTCGATCTTCAGTGTCCAGGCGCCGGCGCTGGTGAGTGGCACGATCGTCTCGGCGCCGCCGCCGTTCGGGTCGGCCTGGATGCCGGCCACGACCTTCCCCGACGGGTCGAGGATCTCCAGGGATCGGGTGGCCGGGGTCCTGTTCTCCAGCTTGAACTCGACCTTCTCGCCGGTCGCGGCGGTGAGCCCGTCGGCGCCCTCGACGCCCGCCGTGGTGACCTCGACCTCGATCTCCCGGTCGTACGCCGCCTCCGCCTCGGCGCTCGCCGCGGTGGAGGCGCCGGCGACGGTGATCCGGGTACGGATTCCGTCCCCGCTCTGGCCCGGCTTGCAGGCGATCTCATACGTTCCGCCGGCCAGGGTGGCCGTCAGGTCACGGCTGAGCCCCGGGGCGACGTTCTCCACCTCGGCGACGACCTTGGTGAAGGCGTCGCCCTGCCGGCCGTAGACGTACACCTCGGTGGTCCGCTCGCCCTTGTTGGTGACCGCGAAGGTGACCTTGCCGGCGGGGAGGCTCGTGCTGGCGACGGCGCAGGTGGTGTCGGTGGCGGTCACCGCCACCCCGTCGCCCTTCTGGGCGGCGTCGTCACCACAGGCGGTGAGGGCGGCGGTGGCGCTGATCGCGGCCACGACGGCGGCGGTACGGATCTTCATCGGCTCTCCGGAACGCGGGCCGCGGCACGCAGCCACGGCGAAGTTAGGTGAGTCTAACCTTCCCTGCCGGCCGGGCCGACGGGCGTCCGGGTTGTCACCGGCCGAGGTGGCTCAGTCCGCTGCTGATCACGTCGATCCGGCCCCACCGGCCGGGCACGTCCAGCAGCTCGAGCCGGCCGAAGCGCGCCGGCACCCGGGGTGACATCAGCAGGTGCTCCCCTGCCGGCTCCAGACCGAGCAGGGCCCGCAGCAGGAGGAACGGCGCTCCGGTCGCCAACGCCTGCGGGCTGTTCGCGGTCGGGTACCGCACCGGGTAGTGGGTGAGCTCCCGCGGATAGCCGGCGAACGCCTCGGGCAGTCGCCCCTCGAAGTAGGCGCCCGCGTCGACGACGGCCTCGGCGATCCGGCCGGCCTCCTCGGCGAAGCCGTACCGGCGCAGGCCCCAGGCGATCAGCGCGTTGTCGAACGGCCACACCGCACCGAGGTGGTAGCCGAGCGGGTTGTACCGGTCCTGCCCGTCGGCGAAGGTCCGCACGCCCCAGCCGGAGAAGAGCCGGGGACCCATCAGCTGCTCCACCACCTGGGTCGCCCGGGATTCCGGGACGATGCCGCTCCACAGCAGATGGCCCATGTTGGAGGCGAGCCCGTCGACCTGGCGGCCGTCGCCGTCCAGAGCGAGCGCGTAGTAGCCCCGGTCGGCGATCCAGAAGTCCCGGTCGAAGCGCTCACGCAGGGCGCCGGCCTCCCGCTCCAGCCGCTCCGCGTACGCCGGGTCGTCCCAGAACTCGCGGGCCAGCCGCGCCCCGCGCAGCTTCGCGTCGTACGCGTACCCCTGCAGCTCGCAGGTCGCCAGCGGCGGGCCCGGCAGCCGCCCGTCGGCGTGGCAGATCGCCTCCGGCGTGTCCTTCCAGCCCTGGTTCTCGATTCCGGTCCGCTCGTTGCGCCGCCGGTAGCGCACGTAGCCGTCGCCGAGGAGGTCGCCGTACTCGTCGATCCAGCGCAGCGCTGCGCGGGCCTCGTCCTCGAACTCCCGGACCAGGGCCGCGTCGCCGGTCCATCGCTCGTACTCGTCGAGCAGGATCACGTAGAGCGGGGTGGCGTCGGCGCTGCCGTAGTACGGCGACTCCGGCCGCTCCTCGAAGGCCACCAGCTCGCCGTAGCGGAACTCGCGGAGGATCTTGCCGGGCTCCTCGTCCCGGAAGTCGTCGAGCACCGCGCCCTGGTCGATGCCGAGCATCCGCAGCGTCGCCGGGGCCAACTCCGGCGCGAACGGCAGCGCCTCGAAGCTGGTGAGGATGCTGTCCCGGCCGGTGATGGTCGCCGACCAGGGCAGGCCGGCTGCCGGCATCACCTGGTCCGGCAGGGTCAGCGGCGAGTAGCGCAGGGCGGCCAGGTCCACCAGGCTGCGCCGGTAGGTGGTGGTCAGCACGTCCCAGTCGCAGCTCAGGGTCGGCGCGCGGTCCAACCACACCGCGAGGTCGTGCTGCCGTTCGGCGGAGCTGCGGCGGGGGCGGCGCTCCAAGTGCTCCCGCACGTCCCGGCCGTCGGGGCGCAGCACCAGCCCCTGCACCCGGAGGGTGGTCGTCCAGGCCGCCTTGGGCGCCACCCGGACGGTGTAGGTCAGGCCGTGCTCGTCGATCCGGGCCGGCTCGCTGCTGAAGATCACTGTCTCGCGCTGGAACCGGTCCCGCTGGTAGCCGAGCCGCAGCCGGCCGTCCTCGACCCGCTGGTAGAGCCGGCCCGGCGGGGTGCGCTCCTGGCCCACGCTCAGGATCGGGGCGAAGTCACCGGCCACGTCGAGCCGTACGGTGAACTCCACCGGCTGGTGGTCGTGGTTGAACACGGTGAGCTGTTCCTCGAACGCGCCGCCGGTGATCGCGCGTTCCCGGATCACCGAGGACGTGGCGTCCACGTAGTGCGTCGGCGCGCCCGGGACCAGGAAGAACCGCAGGGTGACGTGGTCCCGCTCGGCGATGGAGAGCGCGTTCAGCCGCTCGCCGTTCAGGGTGAGCCGCCACTGCGACAGGAATCGGGTGTCGAAGTCGAAGAAGCCGCACGGGTTGGCGACGGTGGCGACGATGTCGCCGTTGTCCTCGCTGAGCACGAAGATGTTGCCGTCCAGCACCCGGACCAGGTTCGGCTTCATCCGGGCTCCCCGCGACCGGCGTTCAGGGCCCGCGGGTGACGCGCGTCCGGAGGCCCGGGGAAGAGTCGCTCCAACAGCACGATGAAGCGGAACCGCCCCTCCGCGGTGAGGTCGTTGCGCAGCCAGGCGGCGAGCGGCTTGGCCTCGCCCCGGGCCATCCGGAGGAAGAACTCCCGGTCGGTCCGGATCACCGTGTCGGCCGCCTGCTCCGCACGGCTCACCGCCACCCGGCCGTCGGCGATGCCCAGGTGCCAGACCTCCACCCCGCCGGGCCCGTCCAGCTCGAACCGGATGGCGCCGGCGGTCCGGCGCAGCAGCCGCTCCGGAGCCCCACGGGCGAGCTGCGCGAAGAACGCCTCGATCGGATCGGACACGCACCCGCCTCCCGGAAGAGGGCCGTCGCACCGCAGCCCCCGCTCCGGCTGACGGCCCGTGGGCTGCGACGACGGACGCTCCGGCCACGGGTCCGGCGCCGCCCCAGACTATCGCCGCGCCCGGGCGGGCAGGCTCGGATCGACGGAACTGCGGGGGCGGTGGGGCGGATCGGCCGGCGGCGGGCAGGATGGCGGGATGCGCCTGGTGTCCCTGCTCCCCTCCGCCACCGAGATCGTCTACGCCCTGGGTCTCGGGGACGACCTGGTCGGGGTCACCTTCGAGTGCGAGGTGCCGGCCGCGTATCGGGCCGGCGTCACCGTCGTGGTGGGCGGCCGGGACACCCGGGGCATGAGCCCGGGCGAGATCGACGCGTACGTCAAGGGGCAACTCGCCGCCGGGGCGGACCTGTACACCCTGCACGCCGGGGCGCTGGCCGGCCTGGACCCCGACCTGATCCTCACCCAGGACCTGTGCCGGGTCTGCGCGCTGCCCGCCGGGCGGGTGTCGGACGCGGTGGACCACCTGGGCTGCCAGGCCGACGTGCTGTCACTCGATCCGTACACCCTTGAGGACGTGCTGGGGACGATCCGCGCCGTGGGCGCGGCGGCCCGCGTACCGGATCGGGCGGAGGCCCTGGTGGACGGGCTGCGGGCGCGGCTCGCGGCGGTCGGCGGGGCGGTGGCCGGCCGGCCCCGACGGCGGGTCGCGGTGGTCGAGTGGGTCGACCCGCCGTTCGGCGCCGGGCACTGGATCCCGGACCTGGTCCGGGCCGCCGGCGGCGACCCGGTGGCGGCCCACCCGGGCGCCCGCTCCACCGTGACCACCTGGGAAGCGCTGCGCGCGGCCCGGCCGGAGGTCGTGCTGGTCACCCCGTGCGGCTTCCATCTGGACGGGGCCGCCGCACAGGCGGCCGAGGTGGCCCCGCGCTTCCCCGGCGCGGAGGTCTGGGCGCTCGACGCCGACGGCCTGATCGTGCGGGCCGGTCCGCGCCTCGTTGACGGGGCCGAGGCGATCGCCGCGATCCTGCACCCCGACGCGGTGCCGGCCCCGCCGGAGGGCCGGATCCGCCGGGTGGCCTGAGCCGGCCGGGTCGCCGTCGCCGACGTCGCGCCGGCACCTGTGGCCGGCGCGCGCGTCCGCCGGCGGACCGTCAGGCGGCCGGGCGGACCGGGCGGCCGTCGCGGGCGAGCGGGGCCAGCCGGCGCCAGCGCGGCAGCTCGGTGACCACCGCGGCCAGGGCCAGCACGGTCACCGGCACCGCGACCGCCCGGGGCCAGGCCACCCAGGCCGAGACCACCGCAGCGACCAGTTGCAGCAGCACCAGCCCGATGGTCACCACCCCGGGCACCGGCACCAGCACCTGCTTCTTGTCGCCGGGGGTGGCGAACACGGTGGGCAGGCCGATCAGCACCACCACCGACGCGACGGCGAGGACGACGGAGTGCGGGGCGAGCGCCCACGGGGTGGCGACCCAGGCGACCAGTTCGGTCAGGAAGCGCAGCGCCGAGGCGAGGTCGGGGCGGCCCGGCGGCCGGTTGTCGATCACGGCCGCCAGTATGCCGCCCCCGCGGTCCGTCCGGGAGTCCCCGGAGTCCGGTTGCCGGCCCGCGCCGACGCCCTCGACCCGGCCCGGACCCTCGCCCCGCTGGACCGCCTGCTCGCCGCGCTCTGACCACGAATGCGCGGAACGCCGCCCCCGCGAACGGGGACGGCGTTCCGGATCAGCGGGTGACCGTCAGGTCATGTCGTCGTAGCGGCGCTCGATCGGCGTCGGAGCGGTGATCGGCTGCGGCGCCCCGATCGGGGCGGCCGCCTCGACCCGCCCGGCGGCATCCACCGGCTCGACGGAGAGGTCCAGCGGCGACACCTCGTCGTCGGCGACGTCCGCGTAGATCTCCCGGCCCCGCCCGCGCCGTTTGTCGTTGAGGAAGGCCACGCCGACCGCGACGAAGTAGAGCAGCGAGAGCGCGCTGGCCAGCAGCGTCATGCCGAACGGACCCGGGTCCGGCGTGGCGACCGCGGCGAACGCGAAGGACACGAAGATCACCGCGCGCCACCAGCTCAGCAGCCGGCGCGCGCTGGCCACCCCGGTGAAGTTGAGCATGAGCAGGATCAGCGGGAACTCGAACGCCACCCCGAACAGCAGGATCATGTTCGTGACGAACCCGATGTACGCGCTGACCTCGAACTGGTTGGACAGCCCGCCCACGCCGGAGTGCATCAGGAACCCGAGGCCCTTGTCGACCACGAAGTAGGCCAGCACCCCGCCGGCCGCGAACAGCGGCGCGGCGATCGACACGAAGACGTACGCCCACTTGCGCTCGTGCCGGTGCAGGCCGGGGGCGATGAACGCCCAGAGCTGGTAGAGCCAGACCGGCCCGCCGATGATCAGGCCGAGCCAGAGCGCCAGCTTCAGCTTCAGCACGAAACCGGTGGTCGGTGCCAGGGCCAGCAGGTCCTGGCACTGCCCCAGTGCGTCCGTCGTGTCCGGCAGCCGGCAGTACGGGCGCTTGAGCAGCAGGAACACCGGGTCGGCGAGCCAGAACCCGGCGATCAGGCCGGCCACGATGGCCAGCGACGCGCGGAACAGCCGGTTGCGCAGCTCACGGACGTGCTCCATGAGCGTCATCGAGCCGTCGGCGGCTCGTTCGAATTCGCTCGGGCCGCGCTTCTTCAACCCGAAGGCCACGGTCGTGGGCCCCCCGGATCAGTTCTCGCGGACGCGCTGCACCGGGTCGACCGGCTGCTGCTGCGGCTGCGCGTACTGCTGCTGCTGCTGCGGCTGCGCGACCTGCTGCTGCGGCGGGAGCGGCTGGTAGCCGGCCTGCGCGTCGGCCTTCTCGGCCAGGTCGCGGTCGTCGTCGTGCAGGCTCTTGGTCTCGGCCTTGATGATCCGCAGCGAGCGGCCCAGCGAGCGGGCCGCGTCGGGGAGCCGCTTCGCGCCGAAGAGCAGGATCAGCACGACCACGAGTACGGCGATGTGCCACGGCTTGAGGGCACCCATGGGAAGCTCCAGTCGCTCAGTGTGGTGAGGGGTGGTCGCAGCCCATCGTACGTGCGTCGAAGAGGCTTGCCACCCCGCCGGGACCCTCGGTGCGGGCCTGGTCGGTGAAGTCTCGACCAACCCGAAGTGTCCCGTCAACCACCCGTCCGGGCGCGATCGTGCGCGAAGTCGCCCCGGAACGCGCAGCTAACACGCCTCGGACCGACCGTTGTCGATCACTTCCCGCGCCTGGCCTTGATCAACGTGGTGCGTTCCTGGGCGAGGGCGACCCGCTCGTGCAGCGCCTCCGCCCGCTCCTGGAGCACCTCGGCGGCGGAGCGCAGCGCCTCCGCCTCGGCCTGGCGCCCCTGCAACGCGAGCGCCGCCCGGCGCAGCCGGGGCAGCCGCGCCAGCACCGGCCGGACCGCCAGGGCCAGCACGACGAACGCGAACAACACGACCCCGACCACGATCCACGTCACCACGGCGGTCAGCCTACTGGGTGACGCCGGCCACCGCCGGGTCGGCGCGCTGCGCCGGCGACGCGTACGCGTCCAGCGCGGCGACCGCCTGGGCGCGGATCTGCTCGGCCAACTCGGCCGGGGCCAGCACGGTGACGTCCGAGCCGAGCCCGAGCACGAACCGCCGGGCCCAGCCCAGGTCGGTGACCCGCAGCGACACCAGCCACTGCTCGCCGTCGGCCTCGACCCGCTCGCACGGGTAGTACTCGGTGATCCACCGCTCGCCCCGGCCGATCCGCAACGTGATCAGCGGCAGCTCGGGCGAGGGGCGGAACACCCCGTCGCTGAGGTCCTGCCGGCGGGCCTGCGGCGGCACCACGGCCGGCTCGTCCAGCTCGGTCACCGCGTCGATCCGGTCGGCCCGGAACATCCGTACCGCCTCGGCCCGGCGGCACCAGGCCTCCACGTACGCCCGGCCGCCCACCATCAGCATCCGCAGCGGGTCGATGGTCCGCTCGGTGGTCTCGTCCCGGGCCGCCGTGTAGTAGGTGATCCGCAGCGCCCGGCCGCGCTCCACGGCGGCGCGCAGCTCGCGGACCCGGGCGGTGTCGCCGGGCAACCGCACCTCGACCGGGGCGCCGGCCAGGTCACCGGCCGCGTTCTCGATCTTGGCCAGCGCCCGCTCGACGGCCTCCCGGTTGGCCACCCCGGGCGTCTCGGCGAGCATCCGCAGCGCCACCACCAGGGCGAGCGCCTCGTCCGGAGTGAGCCGCAGCGGGCGGTCGATCCCGGCGTCGTAGGTGATGGTCACCCGGTCGCCGTCGAACGCCATGTCGATCAGGTCACCCGGCCCGTAGCCGGGCAGCCCGCACACCCACAGCAGCTCCAGGTCCTCGCGGAGCTGCTTCTCGGTCACCCCCAGGTCCTGCGCCGCCTCGGCGATCTCGATGCCGGGCCGGGCCAGCAGGTAGGGCACCAGGTTGAGCAGCCGGGCCAGCCGGTCCGCCGAGGCGCGGCCACCCCGGGCCGCCGGGCGGGTCACCGGGCACCCCCGGCGACCGCCAGCTCGTCGTGCCGGGCGACGATCTCCTTCAACCGTTGGATCACGGCCTCGCGCACCTCCGGCGGGTCCAGCACCCGCACGTCCGGGCCGTAGCCGGTGAGCTGGCCGGCGAGGAAGTCCGCGTCGGCGTACGGCAGCACCAGGCGGTCGCCGTCCGGACCGGAGGTGCACTGCACCGCCCAGCGGCGCAGTCCGGCGGCCCGGCCCGGGGCGACCAGCACGGTGGCCCGCCCGGTCCGCTCCACCGGCCCGGACCAGCGGGCGACGTGGCTGATCAGGTCGACCCCGGCGGGCGGCTCGTACGCCCCAGGGTCGCCGGTCGCCCGGGCCGCGCCGACGACCCGGGAGAGCCGGAAACAGCGGGTCGCCTCCCGGTCCAGGTCGTGCCCGACCACGTACCAGCGGCCGCGCCAGCAGACCACGCCCCAGGGCTGCAGCCGGCGGCGGGTCGGCGCGTCCCGGTCCGGCACCCGGTAGTCGAAGTTGACCTCCCGGCGATCCCGGGCGGCGGCGGTCAACGGAGCGAACGCCGGGTCGACCGTGACCATCGGCTCCACGCCGAGGGTCGCCTGCGGGTCCACGTCGATGCCGGCGGCGCGCAGCTTGGCCAGCCCCGAGGAGGCGGCGGTGGCCAGGCCGGCGTGCTGCCACAGCCGGGCGGCAATGCCCACCGCGGCGGCCTCGTCCGGTTCGAGGGGAATGTCGGGCAGCGCGTACTCCCGGTGGGCGATCCGGTAGCCGGGCTCGGCGTCGAAGACGCTGGCCGTCCCGGTCTCCAGGGGCACCCCCAGTTCCCGCAGCTCGGCCTTGTCCCGTTCGAACTTGCGCTGGAACGCCTCGTGGTCCTTGGCGTCGTCCGGATCGTGCTCGTAGCCGGGCACGGTCGCGGCGATCTGCGCGGCGGTGAGGAACCGTCGCGTGGAGAGCAGACAGATCACCAGGTTGACCAGGCGTTCGGTACGGGTCCGCGACACGCCTGAACGCTAGCAGCCCGCGCGGCGCGGGCGTGCACCCGCGCGGGCGCGCCGCGAGGAGGGAGGCGATCCGCGCCACACCGCCGGCGGCCGGTTCCGGTCACCGGGCGGGCCGCCGGGAGCGGCCATAGGGTGAGCGCATGTCGGAAGCGGAAGTCAAGACCGAGAGTGTCGGCACCGTCGTGGTGGCCGGCGCGGCGAACCTCGCCATCGCGGTCGCCAAGCTCGTCGCCGGCCTGATCTCCGGCTCGGCGGCGATGCTCTCCGAGGCCGCCCACTCGGTCGCCGACACCACCACCGAGGTGCTGCTCTACCTGGCGTTGCGGCGCGGGGCGCGCCCCGCCGACCGCCGGCACCCGTTCGGGTACGGCAAGGAGAGCTACGTCTGGGCGTTCCTGGCGGCGCTGTTCACCTTCGTCGTCGGCGCCGGCTTCGCCATCACCCACGGCGTCACCACGATCCTCGTGCACGAGCACACCGGGAACTACCTGGCCTCGTACATCGTGCTGGCGATCTCGTTCGTGATCGAGTCGGTGTCCCTGGCCCGGGCGATCCAGCAGGTGCGCCGGGAGTCCCGGCGCTGGCGGGCCAGCCCGCACCGCTACCTGCGGCTGACCGCGGACACGACGGTCAAGGCGGTCTTCCTGGAGGACAGCGCCGCCCTGATCGGCCTGCTGATCGCCGGCGTCGGCCTCGGGCTGTCCGAGCTCACCGGGGACGAACTCTACGACGGCATCGCCTCGATCCTGATCGGCGTGCTGCTGCTGCTGGTCGCCGGCATCCTGGCCCGGAGCAACATCTCGCTGCTGGTGGGCCGGGCGGTGTCCGACCGGGTGCACCGGAAGATCGAGCAGGAACTGGCCGCGCTGCCCGAGGTGGACCGGGTCGACACCCTGATGACCATGCTGCTCGGCCCGGAGGACATCCTGGTCGCCGCCAAGGTCGACTTCCACGACGACGCCACCGCCGCCGACATCGAGGCCGCCGCCGACGAGGCCGAGCGGCGGCTCACCGACCACTTCCCGGAGATCGCGTACGTCTTCCTCGACCCGACCCGGTCGATGCCCGGCAACGACGGGCAGCGGGCCCGACGGACCCAGGACGAGGACGAGCGCCCGGTCGACCAGCCAACCGGCGGCGGCACGCCCTGACCGGCGCGCCCGGCGACCCGGCCGCGCCCCGCCCGGCCCCCGGCCGATAGCGTGCCGGGCATGGTGCGATGGCGGTCCGGGACGGTGGCGGCGGTACGGCGACGGTGGGCCGGCGCGACCGAACTCGACGTCGACCTGCCCGACGGCGGCCGGATGCGCGCCCTGGCCTACCCGGCGCTGGTCGGCGACCCGGAGCCCGGCGACCGGGTGCTGCTCAACGCCGGCGCTTTGCTGATGGGCCTGGGCACCGGCGGGTACGCCCTGGTCGTCGCCCTGCCCGACCGGCTGCCCGCCGACCCGCCACAGGCCGCCGACACCCGCGACGCCGGGCACCTGGTCAAGGCCCGCTACACCCCGCTGCAGCCGATCCTGCTCGGCGTGGACGAGGAGGCCTCCCCGCACCACGACCTGCTGGCCGCCGCGGAGAGCCTGGACGGGATGCCGGTGGTCACCGCCGACCTGCACTCCGCCCTCCCGGCGATCCTCGCCGGCATCCGCGCCGACGCCCCGCACGCCCGGGTGGCGTACCTGCTCACCGACGGCGGGGCGCTGCCCGCCTGGTTCTCCCGCACCCTCGCCGGGCTGGCCGGTCACCTCGTCGGCACGGTCACCGTCGGCCAGGCGTTCGGCGGCGAGCTGGAGGCCAGCACCCTGCACAGCGGGCTGCTCGCCGCCCGGCACGTGCTGCGCGCCGACATCGCGATCGTCGCCCAGGGCCCGGGCAACCTCGGCACCGGCACCCGCTGGGGATTCTCCGGCGTGGCCGTCGGCGAGGCAGTCAACGCCGTCGCGACCCTCGGCGGGCGGGCGGTCGGCTCGCTGCGGATCTCCGACGCCGACCCCCGGCCCCGGCACCGCGGCGTCTCCCACCACAGCCTCACCGCGTACGGACGGGTGGCCCTCGCCCCGGCGGAGCTGGTGGTGCCCGACGGGCTCGACCCGACGCTCGCCGCCCGAGTGGCGGCGGACCTGGCCCCCCTCGCCGACCGGCACCGGATCGTCACCGTGCCCACCGACGGGCTCGACGCCGCGCTGCGGGCCAGCCCGGTGGGGCTGTCCACGATGGGCCGCGGGCTCGACGCCGACCACGCCTACTTCCTGGCGGCGGCCGCCGCCGGCCGGCACGCCGCCGCCCTCGCCGGCTGACCCGTCTTCCCGCCACACCGCCGACGCGGCGGCCTCCCCGGGCAACCCGGTCCGGTCGAGCAGGAACTGCCGGACGAGCGTGGCCCGGTTCAGCGCCCGACGGGACAGCGCCGGCGCCCCGCCCGCGACGCTGCGTCTCGGCACCCGCGGCTCCTCCCGTCGCCCGACGGGACCGCGCACCCGGCCGGCCCCTCGTACGCCAGGACGCTAACGCCGACCCGCGACAGGACCGTTCCCGCTCAGCCGAAGTAGAGAATCAACCCCAGCCAGGCGACCACGATGAGGATCAGCGCGGCCGCCAACACCCAGGTCGGCACCGTGTACTCACCGCGGCGGTTCCGCTCGATCTCGGCGCGGATCTTCTCCCGGCGCCGGTCGATCCAGTTGAGCTTCTCGGTGCCGGAGTCGCGGCCCGGCCGGGCCCCGCGATCGCGGTCGGAGGGTTCGGAAGTGTTCATCGCGACGCCAGCGTACCGGTGGGTGGGCGGCCGGCGACGCGCACCGGCCGCCCCCGCCGTCACATGCTCGCGATCAGCCGCTCCACCCGCTCGTCGTACGCCCGGAACGGGTCCTTGCACAGCACCGTGCGCTGCGCCTGGTCGTTCAGCTTGAGGTGCACCCAGTCCACGGTGAAGTCCCGCCGCTTCTCCTGCGCGTGTCGGATGAACTCGCCGCGCAGGCGGGCCCGGGTGGTCTGCGGCGGCGTCTCCTTCGCCTCGAAGATCTCCGGGTCGGTCGCCACCCGGTCCACCTCGCCGCGCCGCTCCAGCAGCCCGTACAGGCCGCGCCCGCGGCGCAGGTCGTGGTACGCCAGGTCCATCTGCGCCACCCGCGGGTGCGACAGCGGCAGGTCGTGCTTGCGCTGGTACCGCTCGATCAGCTTCAGCTTCGTCACCCAGTCGATCTCGCGGGCCACCGGGTCCAGGTCGCCGGTCTCCACCGCGCGCAGCACCCGGGCCCACAGGTCCACCACCCGCTTCGCGGTCTGGTCCCCGCCCCGGCGCTCCACGAACTCCGTCGCCTTGGCCAGGTATTCCTGCTGGATCTCCAGCGCGGAGACCTCCTTGCCGGAGGCCAGCCGCACCTTGCGCCGGCCGGTGATGTCGTGCGACACCTCGCGGATCGCCCGGATCGGGTTCTCCAGCGTCAGGTCGCGCATCACCACCCCGGCCTCGATCAACCGCAGCACGATGTCGGCCGTGCCGACCTTCAGCAGCGTGGTGACCTCGTTCATGTTCGAGTCGCCGACGATCACGTGCAGCCGGCGGTAGCGCTCCGCGTCGGCGTGCGGCTCGTCCCGGGTGTTGATGATCGGCCGGCTGCGGGTGGTCGCCGAGGAGACGCCCTCCCAAATGTGCTCGGCCCGCTGCGACAGGCAGTAGACCGCCCCGCGCGGCGTCTGCAGCACCTTGCCCGCGCCGCAGATCAACTGCCGGGTGACCAGGAACGGGATCAGCACGTCCGCCAACCGGCCGAACTCCCCGTGCCGGGACACCAGGTAGTTCTCGTGACAGCCGTACGAGTTGCCGGCCGAGTCGGTGTTGTTCTTGAACAGGTAGATCTCACCCGCGATGCCCTCGTCGTGCAGCCGCTTCTCCGCGTCGACGAGCAGCCCCTCCAGGATCCGCTCCCCCGCGCGGTCGTGCGCGACCAGGTCGGTCACCGAGTCGCACTCGGGGGTCGCGTACTCCGGGTGCGAGCCCACGTCCAGGTAGAGGCGGGCGCCGTTGCGCAGGAACACGTTGCTCGACCGGCCCCACGACACCACCCGCCGGAACAGGTACCGCGCGACCTCGTCGGGGGACAGCCGGCGTTGCCCGCGATAGGTGCAGGTGACGCCGTACTCGGTTTCGAGGCCGAAGATTCGCCGATCCATGATGTGACATTAGCCGCCCGAGGCACCGGATGGGCAGCGCTCAACCCGCTGGTCTCGGCGGCGCCCTCCGCGCCGCCGTCCGGGCATCCCACCGCGCGCACCTCCCACACCCGGTACGGTCGGCCACCGTGAGGATCCTGGTCACCGGCGGCGCCGGTTTCATCGGGTCGGCGTACGTCCGGCGACTGCTCGCCGGCGCCGAGCCGGACCTGACGGTGGACGCCGTCACCGTGCTCGACGCGTACACGTACGCGGCCACCGAGGCCGCCCTCGACCCGGTCCGCGCCGACCCCCGGCTGCGGGTGGTGCGCGGTGACGTCCGCGACGCCGCCCTGGTCGACGCCGCCGTCGCCGGCCACGACGTGGTCGTGCACTTCGCCGCCGAATCCCACGTCGACCGGTCCATCGCCGGCGCCGCCGACTTCGTCACCACCAACGTGGTCGGCACCCAGACCCTGCTCGACGCTGCCCTGCGCCACGGCGTCCACCGCCACGTGCAGGTCTCCACCGACGAGGTGTACGGCTCGATCGCGTCCGGCGCCTGGACCGAACAGGCCCCGCTGGACCCCAGCTCCCCGTACTCGGCCAGCAAGGCCGCCGGTGACCTGCTCGCCCTCGCCTACCACCGCACCCACGGCCTCGACGTGGTGGTCACCCGCGGCGCCAACACCTACGGGCCGTACCAGTACCCGGAGAAGATCGTGCCGCTCTTCGTCACCAACCTGCTCGACGGCCACGACGTGCCGCTGTACGGCGACGGCGGCAACGTCCGGGACTGGCTGCACGTCGACGACCACTGCCAGGGCATCGCCCTGGCGCAGGCCCACGGCCGGGCCGGCGGCGTCTACCACCTCGGCGGCGGCGCGGAACTGACCAACCGGGAGCTCACCGGGCGGCTCCTGGACGCCTGCGGCGCCGGCTGGGACCGCGTCCGACCGGTCGCCGACCGCAAGGGGCACGACCGCCGGTACGCGCTGGACTGCACCACCACCCGCCACGAGCTGGGCTGGTCCCCCACCGTCGACCTGGACAAGGGGCTCGCCGCCACCGTCGAGTGGTACCGCGACAACCGCGCCTGGTGGGAGGCGCTCAAGCGGCCACGCTGACCACGCCACCCACCGGACCGGTGTGCGCGACGCCAACTCGGCGATGTGGCGGTGTCAGCGGGTGCCGGACACCGCCACGTCGGGAATCCGACCCTGCGCCCACCCGCCCGGGTTGGCCGGGCGTCGGCGTCACTCGCCGGGCTGCTCCTCCGGCTGGCCCTCCAGGTCCGCGGAGCCGGCCGAGGTGGTGGGCTTCCCCGCCTCCTCGGTCGGCACCGTCGGGGTCTTCGCCCGGCCCGGCGCCGGCGCGGTGTCCGCGGCCGCCTCCCCGTCCAGCAGCGCCGTCAGGGCCGCCCCGGTGACCCGGCGGAAGGTCCGCCCCACCCGGCGGCGGTCCAGCACCGCCACCTCCAACTGGTTGGCGGCGATGGTACGGCTCGCGCCGCCCTCCCCGCCCACGCTGCTCAGCGCCTTCACCGCGGCCCGGACCGCCTCGGACAGCGACATGTCCGGCCGGTGCTCGTTCTTCAGCACGCCGGTGATCGCCTCGGCCTGGCCGCCCATCGCCATCCGGCCCGGCTCGTCGTTGACCGACCCGTCGTAGGTCAGCCGGTAGAGAGAGTCGTCGTCCGGCGTCGCGCCCACCTCGGCCACGCAGATCTCCACCTCGAACGGCTTCGACTGCTCGGTGAAGATCGCGCCCAGCGTCTGCGCGAACGCGTTGGCCAGGGCCAGGCCGTTGACGTCCCGCCGGTCGTAGCTCAGGCCGTTCAGGTCGGCCATCCGCACCCCGGCGCGGCGCAGGTTCTCGAACTCGTTGTACCGGCCCACCGCGGCGAAGCCGATCCGGTCGTAGATCTCACTGACCTTGTGCAGGGTGCTGGAGAGGTTCTCCGCGACGAAGAGCACCCCGCCCTCGTAGCTCAGGACCACCGCGCTGCGGCCCCGGGCGATGCCCTTGCGGGCCAACTCGGAACGGTCGCGCATGATCTGCTCGGGCGAGGCGTAGAACTGCATGGCCACGGCGGCGGGTCTCCTTCGGGCGCTGTGCTGCGGACTGCTGACGGGTCGGGCGGGTGCGGGGTCAGCCGCCGGGGTTCTCCATCCGGCCGGCCACGACGTTCTCCGCGATGGCCGCCGTCTCGGCGTCGGTGAGCCGGTGGGTGCCCTCCGCCGTCGCGGTCATCACCACCGGGTAGATCCTGCGGGTCAGATCGGGCCCGCCGGTCGCGGTGTCGTCGTCGGCCGCGTCGTACAGCGCCTCGACGGCGAGCCGTACCGCGTCGTCGATCGACAGGCCCGCGCGGAACCGCTTCTTCAGCGCCGATTTGGCGAACAGCGAGCCGGAGCCGATCGCGTCGTAGCCGGTCTCCTCGTACGGGCCGCCGGTCACGTCGAAGCTGAAGATCCGGCCGGCCCGCGCCGAATCGCTCGCCGCCAGGTCGAACCCGGCGAAGAGCGGGATCACCGCCAGGCCCTGCATGGCCGCGCCCAGGTTGCCCCGGATCATCGAGGCCAGCCGGTTGGCCTTGCCGTCGAGCGAGAGCATCGCGCCCTCGATCTTTTCGTAGTGCTCCAGCTCCACCTGGAACAGTCGCATCAGCTCGATGCCGATGCCTGCGGTGCCCGCGATGCCGACCAGCGAGTACGCGTCCGCCGGGTGCACCTTCTCGATGTCGCGCTGGGCGATCAGGTTGCCCATCGTGGCGCGCCGGTCGCCGGCCATCACCACGCCGCCGGTGGCCGAGATGGCCACGATGGTGGTCGCGTGCGGCGCCATGTCGGCGGCCATGCCCGGCGGCAGCGGCCGTCGGCCGGGCAGCATCTCGGGAGCCACCCTGCTCAGAAACGCTGTGAAGGAGGACGTCCCCGCGTTGGTGAATGCATCTGGTAGACGCCCGGATGGATCAAAGCCCGCTGCCACGTGGTTCCTCTCAGGTAATTGATCGCCCTGACCAGCCTCGCAGGATTATCGCAGAACTGGCCAAGACCACCGTTGCAGGTCAGCTTCTCGGCTCTGAAGGGCCGAGCTTGCGGCTGTGGATGCCGTGTTGGTTGCACAGGTCACGCCGCGTTCGGCAGGCTGACGGCTGCCCAGCCCGTAGCACCGCGTGTGGCGATGTTGCGGGCTGCGTTCACGTCGGCGTGCTCAGCGAAGCCGCACGACGTGCATCGGAAGGTGGACTGGTTGGGTCGGTTGGCCTTGGCGATGTGCCCGCAGGCGGAGCAGCCCTGCGAGGTGTACGCCGGATCGACATAAACGAGCGCCACCCCGGACCGTGCCGCTTTGTAGGCGATGAACCGGCCGAGCTGGTGGAACGCCCACGAATGCAGTGTGACCCGCTGGGGCCGTCGGAGCCGTACCCGGTCGCGGATGCCCGTGAGGTCTTCCAGGGCGATCCCGCAGCTGGTGCGTTCAGCCTCGGTCACGATCTGCTTGGCGATGCAATGGTTGGTGTCGGCTGCGAACCGGGCCTCCTTACGTCGGCGAGCTTTCAACAACCGCTTCGCCGACGTGGAGCCGATACGCTGAAGTTTGGCCCGCAGCCGCTGGGTACGGTGCCTGACCCGGTTCAACCCCTTACCGCAGTGCCGAGTTCCGTCATTGGCGGTGGCGATGTTAGCGATACCCAGGTCAACGCCAAGGAATCCGTCAGGCTCTTTCACCTCGACATCACCGATGTCGCACGTGGCGTACAGAAACCACTTGCCGTCACGGTGCACCAGGTCCGACTCGCCCTGCCGGTGCGCCACGAGGGTCACGTATTGCTGCGGCGAGCAGCCAAACCGCACTCGCCTCAACCGGCCCCCGACGGCCCAGATCGACACGGTGCGGTCGGCAAGCTGCCAGGACAGGCAGCGGTCGTCGAACGGCTGGGCCGCGTCACGCCGAAACTGAATCGGCCCCGACTCGGCCCTGACGCGACGCTTCGACCCGGGCTTGCCAAGGTTGCCGGCCTGGATGTTGGCCTTCAACGTGGCGTACGCGCCAGCGACCTTACGAGCAACCTGGATCGCGGGCTGAGCCGACAGACCTAGGGCCTTCAACCGGCCATAAGTGAGTCGCTGCAGTTCCGTTTTCGCGTGAATCCGCCGCTGGAACGCCTCAACCGAGGCGAGGTTTGCACCGTCGTTACACAGCTCCAGCGTTGCGGAAAGCGCCGCCTCCTGGACGGCGTCCGGGTACAGCCGAACCTGCACGACGATCTTCAAATCCACACCCCACCTTCTTGCCCAGCGGCCACCGCGTGATCACTGTCGCCGGACGAGCGGCCATGCAATCCTCGCCGTAGTCGGCGATTACTTCGAGAACCACGAACGTCAAGGCTCGTTCCGGTTCGGGCGGGCTATTGGCGTTTCACATCCGATCCGCTAAGCAAACCGGGCATACCGGTCACTGACCCCCTTTCTGTACGTATCCACGGACGAACTCTTCTGCGTTCTCCTCCAGGACGGAGTCGATCTCGTCGAGCAGGTCGTCGACGTCCTCGGTGATCTCGGCGTGCCGCTCGGCAACCTCGGGGTTGGCCTGCGCGGTGACCTCCTCGACCTCCTCGTGCGACCTGCCGGACTGGGTCTGCCCGCCTTCTTGCGTCGCCATGGTGGTGCCTCCTCCACGATCGCCCTGCGATCAACTTACCTCGCCCAGGCGACGAAAAGCCCGTCGGGGGGGGGGGGGTTTGGGGGGGGGAGGGGTGGGGGGGGGGGGGGGGGGGGGTGGGCGACGGGCCGTATCTCGAGGGGGTCCTTTGCGCTCTTTCCCCGAGAGAGG
>NZ_JBVJJA010000007.1:185355-189510 GCF_055586005.1 Micromonospora sp. NPDC051924 | reverse complement strand
TGGTCCCCCCCCCCCCCCCCCCTACACCCACCCCCCCCCCCAAAAAAAAAAAAACCCCCCCCCCCCCCCTCCCCCCCCCCCCCCCCCCGGGCTCGGCGGTGGCCGGCGGCGGCTCAGCCGCCGGTCAGCATCTCGAGGAGGTCCTTCGCGCTCTCGCAGCGGTCGAAGAGCTCCCCGACGTGCTTGCGGGTGCCCCGCTCGGGTTCCATCATCGGCACCCGGACCAGCGACTCGCGGCCCACGTCGAAGATGACCGAGTCCCAGCTGGCGGCGACCACTTCGGAGGCGTACTGGGCGAGGCAGCGACCCCGGAAGTAGGCCCGGGTGTCCTCCGGCGGCTCGGTCATCGCGCTGCGGGTCTGCTCGTCGGTGAGCAGCGTCTTCATCGAGCCGCGCTGCACCAGCCGGTGGTAGAGGCCCTTCTCCGGCCGCACGTCCGAATACTGCAGGTCGACCAGCTGGAGCTTGTGCGAGCCCCAGCCGAGCTTCTCCCGCTCCCGGTAGCCCTCCAGCACCCGCAGCTTGGCCACCCAGTCCAGCTCGTCGGCGCAGAGGAAGGCGTCCCGGCTCAGCCGGTCGAGGACGCTCTCCCAGCGGTCGAGGACGTCCGCGGTCTGCGCGTCCACGTCGTCGCCGTACCGGTCGTCCACGAAGGACCGGACCCGCTCGAGGTAGGCCCACTGCACGTCCAGGGCGGTGAGCTTGCGGCCGTCGCGCAGCCGCATGAGGTGCTTGAGCCCCGGGTCGTGGCTGACCGCGCGCAGCTCGCTGACCGGGTCGGCGATGCCCAGGTCGGGTCCGAGCGCCTTCTCCTCGATCATGGTGAGGATCAGCGCCGTGGTGCCCACCTTGAGGTAGGTGGAGATCTCCGACAGGTTGGCGTCGCCGATGATGACGTGCAGCCGGCGGTACTTGTCGGCGTCCGCGTGCGGCTCGTCGCGGGTGTTGATGATCGGCCGCTTGAGGGTGGTCTCCAGCCCGACCTCGACCTCGAAGAAGTCGGCCCGCTGGGAGATCTGGAAGCCGCTCTGGCCGCCGTCCTGGCCGATCCCGACCCGGCCGGCGCCGCAGACCACCTGACGGGTGACGAAGAACGGCGTCAGGTACGCCACGATGTCGGCGAACGGGGTCTGGCGCCGCATCAGGTAGTTCTCGTGGGCGCCGTAGCTGGCGCCCTTGTTGTCGGTGTTGTTCTTGTAGAGGTGGATCGGGTGGGTGCCCGGAATGGTGGCGGCCCGCCGGGCCGCCTCGGCCATCACCCGCTCGCCGGCCTTGTCCCAGCGCACCACGTCGAGGGGGTTGGTCACCTCGGGGGTGGAGTATTCGGGGTGGGCGTGGTCGACGTAGAGCCGGGCGCCGTTGGTGAGTATGACGTTGGCCAGCCCCAGGTCCTCGTCGGCGAGGGCCTCCGCCGGGTCGTACGCGGCGCCGGAGTAGGTGAAGCCGCGGGCGTCGCGCAGCGGCGACTCCTCCTCGTAGTCCCAGCGGGCCCGACCGCCTCGGTTGAGTTCGGGCCGCGCCCCGTACGCGTTGACCACCTGTGAGGAGGTGACCATCGGGTTGGCCCCGGCCTGGCCGGGCACGGAGATGCCGTACTCGACCTCGGTGCCCATGATCCGTCTGACGCTCATCGACCTGCCCGCTCCGCTCGCCCGTCCCGGTCCCCCGTCACGTCGAGCGTAGTCGCCGTGACGGGCGGAAGGGGCACGGCGGGCCGGGCGCGGTACGCGCGGAGGCCCGCGGCGCACGCGCCGCGGGCCTCCGTCGTGCCGTCGGACTACAGGTACTGGCCGGTGTTGCTGGCGGTCTCGATGGACCGGCCGGCCTCGGCGCCCTTGCCGCCGGAGACGAGCGTGCGGATGTAGACGATCCGCTCGCCCTTTTTGCCGGAGATCCGCGCCCAGTCGTCGGGGTTGGTGGTGTTGGGAAGGTCCTCGTTCTCGCGGAACTCGTCGACGCAGGCGTCGAGGAGGTGCTGCAGGCGCAGTCCCTTGCGTCCGGAGGTGAGGAACTCCTTGATGGCCATCTTCTTGCCCCGGTCGACGATGTTCTGGATCATCGCGCCGGAGTTGAAGTCCTTGAAGTAGAGGACTTCCTTGTCGCCGTTGGCGTAGGTGACCTCGAGGAAGCGGTTCTCCTCGGTCTCCGAGTACATCCGCAGGACGACCGCGTCGATCATCGCCGCCACGGTGGCCTGAGGGTCGCCGCCGTGCTCGGCCAGGTCGTCCGCGTGCAGCGGCAGGCCCGCGAGGATGTACTTGGAGAAGATGTCCTTGGCCGCCTCGGCGTCCGGCCGCTCGATCTTGATCTTCACGTCGAGGCGGCCGGGGCGCAGGATCGCCGGGTCGATCATGTCTTCCCGGTTGGAGGCGCCGATGACGATGACGTTCTCCAGGCCCTCGACACCGTCGATCTCGCTGAGCAGCTGCGGGACGATGGTGTTCTCCACGTCCGATGAGACGCCGGAGCCGCGGGTGCGGAAGACGGAGTCCATCTCGTCGAAGAACACGATCACCGGGGTGCCCTCACCGGCCTTCTCCCGGGCGCGCTGGAAGATCAGCCGGATGTGCCGCTCGGTCTCGCCGACGTACTTGTTGAGCAGCTCGGGACCCTTGATGTTGAGGAAGAAGCTGGTGTGCTTCTCCTCGCCGCGCCGTTCGGCGATCTTCTTGGCCAGGGAGTTGGCCACCGCCTTGGCGATCAGGGTCTTGCCGCAGCCGGGCGGGCCGTAGAGCAGGATGCCCTTCGGCGGTCGGAGCTGGTGCTCGCGGAACAGGTCGGCGTGCAGGAAGGGCAGCTCCACCGCGTCGCGGATCTGCTCGATCTGCGCCTGGAGGCCACCGATGTCCTCGTAGTCGACGTCGGGCACCTCCTCCAGGACCAGTTCCTCGACCTCGCTCTTCGGGATCCGCTCGTACGCGTACGCCGAGCGGGGCTCGATCATGAGCGAGTCGCCGGCCCTTATCGGGCTGCCGATGAGGGTCTCGGCGAGGTGCACGATGCGCTCCTCGTCGGAGTGGGAGACGACCAGGGCGCGGTCGCCCTGGGCGCCGCCGGGTCCGGCGAGCACCTCCTTGAGCATCACGACCTCGCCGACCCGCTCGTAGCCGAGTGCGTCGACGATGTTGAGCGCGTCGTTGAGCAGGACCTCCTGGCCGCGGCGCAGCTCGTCGACCTCCAGCGAGGGCGAGACGGCGACGCGGAGCTTGCGCCCGCCGGTGAACACGTCCACCGTGCCGTCGTCGTGCTTCGCCAGGAAGACGCCGTAGCCACTCGGCGGCTGGGCGAGGCGGTCGATCTCCTCCTTGAGCGTCACGATCTGCGCGCGAGCCTCCTTGAGGGTGCTCACGAGCCGTTCGTTGTTCTCGGTCAGCCGCGCCAACTGGGCCTGGGTGGCCGCCAGCCGCTCTTCGAGCTGCCGGACGTGTCGGGGGCTTTCGGTCAACTTGCGCCGCACCAGAGCGAGTTCCTCTTGCAGGAACGCGACCTGCGTGGAGAGATCGTGGGCCTCCTTCTCCCACCGTGCGGCGCGCGAGTCCGCGTCGTCGCTGCGTGCCACGTCCCACCTCCCCGGGGGGCTTGAACGTTCTGAGCTAACACTAGCCGCTATGAGCCCGATTCGGTCCCACGCAACGCGCTCGTCACCGAAGCTTGATCGCCAAGGGCTGGTCGAGGGGCGGGTACGGGCGTTCGGGTACCGTCGGGGGGTGGGACGGGAGAACATGGGGGGTGCTTCGTGACCGACGTCGCGACGGACCAGCTTCAGGTCTGGGTGGACCAGGACCTCTGCACCGGCGACGGGCTGTGCGTGCAGTACGCGCCCGAGGTCTTCGAGTTCGACGTCGACGGCCTGGCCTACGTCAAGGGCCCGGACGGCGAGCTGCGGCAGGCCGCGGGCGCCCGGGTCGACGTGCCGGAGCACCTGCGCCTCGAGGTGATCGACTCGGCGAAGGAGTGCCCGGGCGAGTGCATCCACGTGGTGCGCTCGGGCGACGGCGTCGAGGTGGCCGGCCCGGAGGCCGATGACTGACGAGTTGACGGAGCGGGGGGGGGGGGGGGGGGGGGGGGGGGGGGGGGGGGGGGTTTGTGGGGGGGGGGGGGGGGGTGTGGGGTTGTTTTTTTGGGGGTGGTGGGGTAGGGGGGCGGTGGCCTTTT
>NZ_JBVJJA010000007.1:0-185345 GCF_055586005.1 Micromonospora sp. NPDC051924 | reverse complement strand
GGGGGGGGGGGGGGGGAGGGGGGGGGGGGGAGGGGGGGGGGAGGGGCGGGCGCCCGCGCCCCCCCCCCCCCCCCCCCCGCTTCCGTTCTCACAGCACGGGACGACCGACCACCGAAGCGACAAGTCGGGCGAACTCCTCCAACCGGGCGATCTGCCCCGCCCCGCCGTCGTCCAGGGTCTTGCCGAAGCGCAGCGCGTCGTGCCGGGGCGCGCCGGCCATCTCGTCGCCGGGTGGCGCCTCGTCCAGCGAGGTGAGCAGCAGGTAGACGTCGATGCTGTCGACCCGGACCGCACCGTTGTCACTGCGGGTGAGTCGCCGCCGGCACCCGACCTCGGTGACCGTGGAGACCGGCACCACCCGCAGCGACGAGGTCATCGAGCCGGGCGGCCCCTCCCCCGGCGGCACGTCCTCGCCGTGCCAGAGGATCAGCCGGCTGCCGTCGCAGACGACGACCTCCTGCCAGACGCCGTTGACCTCGTTGACGAAGCGTTCCAGGGTGAAGCCGAGCACGGAGGCCCCGCGCAGCACGCCGCCGAGGGCGTCCAGGGCGATGTCGGGGTCGCGCAGGTAGGCCCGGGCCGCCGACTCCAGGTCGGCGTAGGGCGACCAGTCGGGGAAGACCGCGGGCAGGTCGCCGTTGCCGTAGCCGGGACTGCTCACGCCGTCGCCTCCCGGTGTTCCCGCCGCTGCCGGTCCCGCCCGGCGGGGTGCCCGCCGCGCGCCCCGATCCGTCCGCTCATGCCACCGTCTCCGCCCGTCCGGTGTCGTCGCCGCCGGCACACATGATCCACCCGCTCATCCCCGTCCGTGCCGCGGGGTCACGGCTGATCCAGCGCCTGCTCCGCCTCGGCCGCCGCCTGCCGGGCCGCCTCCGCCTCCCGCAGCGCCTGCCGGCGCTGGACGTACGCCTCGGTGCCCTTGCTCGGCTTGCGCCGCCGGGGCGGCGCGGTGACCCCGGGGGCGAGCTTGCGCGCGGAGACGAGGAACGCCGTGTGCGCGATCATGCGGTGGTCGGGGCGGACGGCCAAACCCTCGGCGTGCCAGTCCCGCACCAGCGACTCCCAGGCGCGCGGCTCGGTCCAGCCGCCGCGCTCGCGCAGCGCCTCGACCAGCTCGGACAGCTGCGGGGTGGTGGCCACGTACCCGATGAAGACGCCGCCGGGGACGAGCGCCCGCTCGACCATGTCGAGGGTCTCCCACGGGGTGAGCATGTCCAGGATGATCCGGTCGAAGCCGGTCTCGGGGCACTGGGCGACGTCACCGACGTGCAGCCGCCAGGCCGGATGCGGGCCGTTGAAGAACGCCTCGACGTTGCGCCGGGCGATCTGGGCGAAGTCCTCGCGGACCTCCCAGGAGTGCAGCTCGCCCTCGGTGCCGACGGCGCGCAGCAGGGAACAGGAGAGCGCGCCGGAGCCGGCGCCGGCCTCGAGGACCTTCGCACCGGGGAAGATGTCGCCCATCGCGACGATCTGCGCGGAGTCCTTCGGATAGATCACCTGAGCGCCGCGCGGCATGGAGAGCACGTAGTCCGACAGCAGCGGGCGCAGGGCCAGGAAGGCGGTGCCGCCGCCGGCGGTGGTGACCACACTGCCGTCGGGCAGGCCGATCAGCGTGTCGTGCTTGAGGATCCCCCGGTGGGTGTGGAACTCCTTCCCGGGCTCCAGCGTCACGGTGTGCATCCGCCCCTTGGGGTCGGTCAGCTGCACCCGGTCGCCGGGGCGGAACGGCCCCCGGTGCACGGGGGGCAACGCCGGGACGGTGGAGGTATCTGCGGTCACGTGTTCGTCTTCCGTTTGGGTTCCAGGAGCTGAGCCAGATCCGCGATGTGCAGGACGCCGACGACATCTTCGCCTGCCGTCACGACGTACTGTGCGCCCGGGTGGGTGCGGACGGTCTCCATCACGTGCTCGCCGTCCGCGCCGACCGGCAGCGCGGGCAGGTCGTCCAGGTCGCGGGAGACCGCGTCCACCGCGAGCCACGGCCGCCGCTCCGGGGGTACGGCCTCGGCGCGGGCCGGGTCGACCAGCGCGACCGGCCGGCCTGCGCCGTCGACCACGGTGAGCGCGGGCCGGGGAGCGGGAATCTCGGCGCGCCGGCGCTGGGCCTCCGCCAGCGGGGTGCCGCTGGGCACCGGAAGCAGCGGGCGGGCGAGCCTGGCCAGGTCGACCAGCGGGAGCCGGCGGCTGATCCGGGCCAGCCGGATGGACTGGCCGGCGCCGCGCCAGAGGGTGACGGCGACGAGCAGCATCAGCGGCAGGGCCAGCGGGGCGATGGCCCGGCGGAGGGTGAGCAGGACCACCAGGGCCAGGGTGGCCACGGCGACGGCCCGGCCGATCCACCCGGCCACCTCGGTGCCCCGGTGCCGGTCCCGGGTGAGCGCCCATACGGCGGCGCGCAGCGCCCGGCCGCCGTCCAGCGGCAGCCCGGGCAGGCTGTTGAAGACGGCGACCACGACGTTGCACACGGCGAGCTGAAAGGCGAGCTGGTGGGCGAGGGTGCCGGCGGGCAGCGCGACGGTGGCGGCCACGGCGGCCACGCCGAGCACCGCGGAGACCGCCGGGCCGGCGAGGGAGACCAGCAGGTCGATCTTCGGGCTGGGGGCGTCCCGGTCCATCTCCGTGTAGCCGCCGAGCAGTTCCAGGGTGATCCCGCGCACACCGATGCCGTACCGGCGGGCGGTCAGCGCGTGCCCCAGCTCGTGCAGCAGCACCGAGCCGAGCAGGGAGACCGCGAAGCCGAGGCCGACCAGGTAGCCGCCGAGATGACCGAGGTCGAGCTGGCGCCGGGCCAGAGCCGCGTACAGGATGGTGACGACCGCGGTGAGCAGCAGCATCGAGGCGTCCACCCGCAGCGGCACGCCGCCCACCCGGGCGACGGTCAGCCGGGTACGGCGCCGCGGCCGGGTCCTCTGCTCCACCGGGTCGATGCTACGCGGGGCGGATCATGCTCCGGTGCGGCGACGACGGCCCTGTCACACCGGTGCCCTAATCTTCCGGACATGACGGCGGAACCGGTGATCGACGCGCAGCAAACCCCGACGGTGGTGACGCCGCCCACGGTGCGGGCGTCGTTGTCGCCGTCGCGGGCGGCGGACTTCAAGACCTGCCCGCTGCTCTACCGTTTCCGCAGCATCGACCGGCTGCCCGAGCGGCCGACCGTGGAGCAGGCCCGGGGCACGCTGGTGCACGCGGTGCTGGAGCGGCTGTTCGATCTGCCGGCGGCGGCGCGGACCCCGCAGTCGGCCGGCGATCTGGTGGCCCCGCAGTGGGACCGGCTGGTCACCGAGCAGCCGGAGCTGGCGACCCTGTTCGCCGAGGGCGACACCGCTCCGGTGGCCGAGTTCCTCCGCTCGGCCGCAGGGCTGCTGGAGGGATACTTCGCGGTGGAGGACCCGCGCCGGCTGGAGCCCGCCGAGCGGGAGGCGTTGATTTCCGCGGTGGTCGACGAGGAGCTGCTGATCCGGGGCTACCTGGACCGGCTCGACGTGGCCCCGGACGGCGCGCTGCGGGTGGTCGACTACAAGACCGGCGGCGCGCCGCGGGAGGCGTTCGAGGCGCGCGCGCTGTTCCAGCTCAAGTTCTACGCCCTGGTGCTCTGGCGGACCCGGGGTGTGGTGCCGCGGGTGCTGCGGCTGCTCTACCTCAAGGACGCCGAGGTCTGCGACTACACCCCGGACGCCGACGAGCTGGTGCGGTTCGAGCGCACGGTGGTGGCGCTGTGGCAGGCGATCGAGCAGGCCACCGCGCGGCAGGACTTCCGACCCCGGCCCAGCCGGCTCTGCGACTGGTGCAGCCACCAGGCGCTCTGCCCGAGCTTCGGCGGCACCCCGCCGCCGTTCCCGGCCGCCGGCCCGGGTGACCCGCTGACGGATGCCCGGTCCCGGCCGGTCGCCCCCGGGGCGGACGAGTGACCCTCCTCCCTGAGGAGGAGGCGGGGTTCGGCGTCGGCGACGACGGGTCGCGCCGGTCGGTGGCTACCGTCGTGGCATGACCAACCGGGCGCGGGCGTGGGCCCGCCGACACCCGCTGGCGACCGACGCCGGCTTCGCGGTCGCGCTGGTGCTGGTGGAGGCGGCGTTCCTGCTCCTCGCCCCGCGCGAGCTGCGGCCGGCGCAGCTCTGGTCGGCGCTGGGCTGGAGCGCGCTGTCCGCCGCCCCGGTGGCGGTCCGCCGGGTCGCGCCGTGGCCGGCGGTCGCGGCCGCCGTGGTCACCCTGGCCGTGCTGGCGCCGCTGCGGCACACGCCGGCCACCCAGGGGCTGACCTTCGTCGTGCTCACCTACACCATGGCGGCGCACCGGCGGGCCCGCTCCGCGGCGCTGGCCGCGGCACTGCTGTGGCTGCCGGTGCTGCTGGTCAACCTGCTTGCCCCGCCGGCGAGCGTGGTCCGGGTCGGCCCGGCGCTCCTGGTGCTCAACAACGTGCTCACCGCGGCCGTGGCGTACGCGGTGGGACGGGCGGTGCGGGCCCGCCGGCAGTCGACGCGGATGCTGCGAGAGCGGGCCCGGATCGCCGAGGCGACCCAACGGTCCCTCGCCGAGCAGGCCGTCGCCGACGAGCGGCGGCGCATCGCCCGCGAGCTGCACGACGTGGTGGCCCACCAGGTCAGTGTGATGGGCGTGCTGGCCACCGGGGCACGCCGGGTGCTGCGCCGGGATCCGGATGCCGCCGAGGAGGCGATGGCCACCGTCGAGGAGACCGGCCGGGCCACCCTGCAAGAGCTGCGCCGACTGCTGGACGTGTTGCGCACCGACGCCGAGGCGGACGCCGACCTGGCCCCACAGCCGGGGCTCACCGGCATCGAGGCCCTGGTGGAGCAGGTGCGGGAGGCCGGGTTGCCGGTGACGCTGCGGGTGGACGGCGTCCCGACGCCGCTGACCGAGGGCGTGGCGCTGGCCGTCTACCGGGTCGTCCAGGAGGCACTGACCAACACGCTCAAGCACGCCGGTCGGGCCACTGCGCTGGTCCGGCTCACCTGGACCGACGGCTTCCTGGCGGTCGAGGTGACCGACACCGGCCGGGGCCCGGCCCCGACGGCCGGCCGGATCGGGCACGGCCTGGTCGGGATGCGGGAACGGGTCGCCCTCTACGGTGGGATGCTGCGGACCGGCCCGCGGCCGGGCGGCGGCTTCCGGGTTTACGCGCGGATGCCGCTCGAGTTCGCCGGGACGGTCCCGGCATGAGCGCCGACGGGGGAGGACGGATGACCGACAGCACGGCCAGGGCACGGCCGGTCCGGGTCCTGCTCGCCGACGACCAGCCGCTGCTGCGTACCGGCTTCCGGATGGTGCTGGGCACCGAGGACGACCTGGACATCGTGGCCGAGGCCGGGGACGGTCTGGAGGCGGTGGAGCTGTCCCGCCGGCTGCTGCCGGACGTGGTGCTGATGGACATCCGGATGCCCCGGATGGACGGGGTGGCGGCGACCCGGGCGATCGTGGACGCCCGGCTGCCGGTGCGGGTGCTCATCCTCACCACCTTCGACCTCGACGAATACGTGGTCGGCGCGTTGCGGGCCGGGGCGAGCGGCTTCCTGGCCAAGGACGTGCCGGCCGAGGACCTGGTCACCGCGATCCGGACGGTGGCGGCCGGGGAGGCGGTGGTGGCGCCGCGGATCCTGCGCCGGCTGCTGGACCGGTTCGCGGACGCGCTGCCGGACCCGACGGCCACCCCGGCGAAGGCGTTGAGCGCGCTCACCGACCGGGAGCGCGAGGTGCTGGTGCAGGTGGCGCGGGGACTGTCCAACGCCGAGATCGCCCGGGCGCTGTCGGTCAGCGAGACCACCATCAAGACCCACGTCGGGCACGTGCTGACCAAGCTCGGGCTGCGCGACCGGGTGCAGGCCGTGGTGCTGGCGTACGAGACGGGCCTGGTCCGCCCCCGACAATGACCTCCCGTCCCAGGTGGCCGGGGCACGGTCAGGGTGGCGACGTCGCCGGGCTCGGCTGCGGGCCGCACTCTTCCTTCCGCCGCCCCAGGCTGCCGATGGCGTCGACCCGGCCCCATCGTCCCGGAATGTCGAGCAGTTCGACTCGGCCGAACCGCTCGGGCACCGCCGGCTCGACCACCAGGTCCTCCCCGTACGGCTCGAGGCCGAGCAGGGTGCGCACCAGCAGCAGCGGCGCTCCGGTGGTCGCCGCCTGCGGGCTGTTGGCAGCCGGGTACGAGACCGGATGCCCGGTCAGCTCACGGTCGAAGCCGCCGAAGGCCTCCGGCAGGCGACCCTGGAAGTGGTGGGACGCGTCGATGATCCCCTCGGCGATGCGTCCCGCCTCGCCGGTGAAGCCGTAGCGGCGCAGCCCCCAGGCGATGACCGAATTGTCCCACGGCCAGATCGCACCGATCTGGTAGCCCAGTGGGTTGTAGCACCCCTCCCCCTCGGCCAGGCTGCGCACCCCCCAGCCGGAGAAGAGTCGAGGACCGAGCAGGTGTCCGGCGATCTTCGCGGCACGCGAGTCGTCGACGATACCGCTCCACAGCAGGTGGCCGATGTTCGATGAGAGGGCGTCGACCTGGCGGCCGTCGCCGTCGAGGGCGAGGGCGTAGTACTCGCCGTCGGCGACCCAGAAGTCCCGGTTGAAGCGCTCCTTGAGCGCGGCCGCCTCCCGTTCCAGCCGGTCGGCGTAGGCGGGGTCGTTCCAGAACTGGCGGGCCAGCCGGGCGCCGCGGATCTTCGCGTCGTACGCGTAGCCCTGCAGCTCGCAGGTGGCCCGGGGCAGGGCGGCCAGCCTGCCGTCCCGGAAGCAGATCGCGTTGGCAGACTCCTTCCAGCACTGGTTCTCCACCCCGGTCTCTTCGTTGCGGCGCTGGTACCAGACGTAGCCGTCGCCCATGATGTCGCCGTACTCGTCGATCCACCGCAGGGCCGCCCGGGCCTCGTCCTCGAATTCATGCACGAGGGCGGCGTTGCCGGTCCAGCGCTCGTACTCGTCGAGCAGGATCACGAAGAGCGGGGTGATGTCGGCGGCTCCGTAGTAGGGCGTCTGCGGTCGTTCCTCGAACGCGGCCAGTTCGCCGTAGCGGAACTCGCGCAGGATCTTGCCCGGTTCCTCGTCGCGGAGGTCGTCGAGCACGGTGCCCTGGTCGATGGCGAGTATCCGCAGGGTGGCGACCGCGAGATCCGGTGCGAACGGCAAGGCCTGCAGGCTGGTGAAGATGGATTCACGGCCGGTGACGGTCGCGCCCCACGGCAGGGCCGCCGCGGGCAACGCCTCGGTCGGCACCGCCAGCGACGAGAACCGCAGCGCGGCAAGATCAACCAGAGAGCGACGATACGTCCGCTCCAGCGGCTGCCAGTCGCACGTCAGCTGCGGAGCCTCGCCGAGCCACTGCTGCAGGTCCGACTGAAGCTGGTTCCGGTCGCGCGGGCGGCGGCCGGGATGAACATGGTCCCGGACGTCCTGACCGTCCGGGCGCAGCACCACGCCTCGGATGTGCAGCGTCGTCGTCCACTGTCGGTGGGCGGCGATCCGGATGTGGTACGTCAGCCCGCGTTCGTCGACCTGCGCCGGCTCGGTCGTGGAGATGACCGTCTCGCGCCAGAACTTCTCCCGCCGGTAGCCGAGATGCAGGCGCCCGTTCTCGACTCGCTTGTACAGCCGGCCCGCCGGCGTACGCCCCTGTCCGGCCAGGCCCAGGGGGACGAAGTCGCAGTCCGCGTCGACGCGGACGGTCAACTCGGCCGGTTCCCGGGAGTGGTTCAACACCGTCAACCGCTCCTCGAAGCTGCCGGCCACCGACCTCTCCCGGATCACCGACACCTTGGCATCGACGTAGTGGGTGGGCGCTCCCGGCACGAGAAAGAAACGAACCTCGAAATAGGACGAGTCATCCCTGGTCAGCGCGCTCACCCGTTCCCCGTTGATGGTCAGCCGCCACACCGACAGGAACCGGGTGTCGAACGAGAAGAACCCGGACGGGATGCCGGGCGTGGCTTCCATGTCGCCACGGCCGTCGCTCAGCACGAAGACGTTGCCGTCGAGGATCCGGACGAGGTCGGTCTTCATCGGCGACCTCCGCGGTCACCGACGACGTCCCGCGGATGCCGCGCCCTGGGGGGAGGTGCGAAGAGCCGCTCCAGCAGGACGATGAACCGGAACTTCCCCTCACTCGTGATCTCGTTCCGCAGCCACGCGGGGATCGGCTTGGCTTCGCCACGAACCATGCGGTCGAAGAAGGCGTCCTCGGCATGGATGACGGTGTCGGCATCCCCGTTTCGCTCCGAGACGCGGACGGCACCTCCGCGGATCTCCACGAGCCAGTGGTCGACCCCCTGGTCGTGGGCCAGATCGAACCGAATGGTGCCGTTCGTCTTCTTCAGCAGGCGTTCGTGGCCGTGGCGTTCGAGCGCGTCAAAGAACTTCCGGGCCGTCTCCGACATGGCACCACCCCCCGCAGACATCCGGCGGTCACCAAGCAGCATCACTCGGAACGGGGCGCCGCAACCTCACCCGCAACGGGTGAAATTGCCGCATCGGTGTCCGGCCGCACGGGTTTCATCCGATCCGGGTGATGCGGCAGAACCCCGCTGGCCGCCATCGTGGGCTCGCGGTTCATCCGGGACTCAACCCACCGGAGGGGGGCTCATGTCCAACCCAACCGCGAGCTTCTTCCAAACGCTCGGCCGCCGTGGCCACGAGCGCCTCCTCGAGGAGATCACCGGGACGATCCGCTTCGACCTCGAACACGACCACGAGGTCGATCACTGGTTGCTGGTGATCGATCGCGGCGATCTCCGAGTCTCACGCGAGGAGAGCCCGGCCGACTGTGTCGTCAGGAGCAGCAGAGCAACGTTGGACAGAATCGTCACTGGCGGGTCGCACATCTACGCGGCCTGGGCGCGTAACGAAATCAGGACCGAGGGTGATTTGCGGCTGGCCCGATTCGTCCAGCGGCTCATGCCGGGTCCGCCCGGCGCCCACCACCCTCGGGACTTCGTCCATGAGCGGAGACGAGCGGCATGAGCGACGGCCTCGTCCGACTGCTGGACGGCAACACGTTCGTGGTCAGTGAGGAGACCGGCGACATCGACGCGTCTCCCACCATCCCCACCGGTCTCTTCTCGTTCGACACCCGATTCCTGTCGAAATGGATCCTGTCCGTCAACGGCGAACGGGTCAACGCGCTCACCGTCGAGGATGTCGAATACTTCGAGAGCCGCTTCTTCGTCGTCCCGACCATGCCAACTCCACTGATCGACGTCGGAGTCTCGGCCATCCGTGAGCGCTCGATCGGCCCCAGCTTCACCGAGCGACTGACGGTGATCAACCACGAGCCCGAGCAGGTCGACCTGCGCATCCGGATCGACATCGAGAGCGACTTCGCCGACCTCTTCGAGATCAAGGACGTCCGCAACAAGACGGGCAGTTACTACACCCAGGTCGAGGACGGGTGCCTTCGTCTGGGCTACCGGCGGGAAACCTTCCGCCGGGAGACCCTGGTTTCCTCCACCGCGCCGGCCCACGTCGACGAGCAGGGAATGACGTACGACGTCCGAATCGAACCGAACGGTCAGTGGGTCACCGAACTGCAGGTGAGCACGCTGGGCGTGGACGGACGCGATCTTCGGGAGAGCCTGCAGGGCAGGCCGGGTAGGGCCGCGCCTCAGCTGCGGCAGGACCTGGACCGGTGGATCGCCGACGCGCCGCGCCTGACCTGCGACTCCGCCACCTTGGCGAGGACCTACCGGCGCAGTCTCGAGGATCTCGCCGCGCTGCGCTTCCTGCCGTTGACCGGTGCCGGGCATGCCCTGCCCGCCGCCGGCCTGCCCTGGTTCATGGCCATCTTCGGTCGCGACAGCATCTTCACCAGCCTGCAGGCGCTCCCCTTCGTGCCCGACCTGGCGGCCACGACGCTGCAACTGCTGGCGTTGACGCAGGGCGTCGTCCTCGACGACTTCCGCGAGGAGGAGCCGGGGAAGATGCTCCACGAACTGCGGTACGGGGAGACGACCGGGTTCGAGGAGCAGCCGCACTCGCCGTACTACGGCAGCGCCGACTCGACGGCGCTCTACCTGATCCTGCTCGACGAGTACGAGCGGTGGACCGGAGACGCCACCACGGTGCGGCTTCTCGAACGGGCCGCGAGGGCCGCCCTGCGGTGGATCGACGAGTACGGCGACATCATGGGCGACGGCTACGTCTGGTACCAGCGCCGCAACGAGAAGAACGGGCTGGAGAACCAGTGCTGGAAGGATTCCTGGGACTCGATCTCCTTCCGGGACGGCACGCTGGCCGCCCTGCCCCGGGCCACCTGCGAGCTGCAGGGCTACGCCTACGACGCGAAGATCCGCGGCGCCCGGCTGGCCCGCCAGTTCTGGAACGACCCCGCCTACGCCGACCGGCTGGAACGGGAGGCGGCCGCGCTCAAGGAGCGCTTCAACCGGGACTTCTGGGTCGCCGACGGCGAGTACTACGCCCTCGCCCTCGACGGCGACGGCCGCCAGGTCGACGCCCTCTCATCGAACATCGGCCACCTGCTGTGGAGCGGTATCGTCGACGAGTCGCGGGCGGCCACCGTCGCCGAGCACCTGGTCGGCCCCCGGCTCTTCTCCGGCTGGGGCGTACGGACCCTCGCCAGCGAGGAGGGTCGGTACAACCCCATCGGTTACCACGTCGGCACGGTCTGGCCGTTCGACAACGCGTTCATCGCCTGGGGGCTGAGCCGCTACGGCTTCACCGAACAGGCCGGACGCATCGCCGAGGGCATCATCGACGCCGCCGACTTCTTCGACGGCCGGCTACCGGAGGCGTTCGGCGGCTACGACCGGACGCTGACCAGGTATCCCGTGCTGTACCCGACGGCGTGCAGCCCGCAGGCGTGGTCCACAGGCACCCCGCTGCTGTTGCTGCGGACCATGCTCGGCATGGAACCGCGCGGGAACCATCTGGTCACCCGGCCGGCCGTGCCCCTGAGCATGGGCCGGATCGAACTGGTCAACATCCCCGGACGCTGGGGCCGGGCGGGCGCCCTCGGGCGGGGCCACCGGAAACGCCGCTGACCGCCGCGGGGGTCGCGCCCCGCGTACCGCGCACGTCGCCGGCGGGCCGGCGGCGCTATTGCGTTCGTCACCTACCGTGACCGCGAGCGGCCCCGCGGGGTTGACCATGACGCAACGTGAGGTCCTAGCGTGCGTGGTGCCGCGCGGTCAGGGGTGACCCTGAGTCGATCTCGGGGGCGACCCCCAGCGGGATTTCCGGCGCGGGCTACGTCCGGGGACGGACGGATCCTCGGTCGGCGGCGGTGAGGATTGGTACGACCGCACCGGTCAGCGGGGGCGGTGCGGGTATCGGCAGCAAACGGAAGAGGTGTATGACGTGACCGCGACGGTGGGACGGCAGGCGCAGGCCGCCGCCCGGGCGAGCGACGTGTGGAAGGTGTACGGCAGCGGTGAGGCGCAGGTCAGCGCCCTGCGGGGGGTGACCTGCGAGTTCGAGCGTGGCCGGTTCACCGCGATCATGGGCCCGTCCGGCTCGGGCAAGTCGACGCTGATGCACTGCCTGGCCGGCCTGGACTCGGTCACCCGGGGCACCGTCATGATCGGCGACACCACGGTGACCGGGCTGGGCGACGCCGGGCTGACGAAGCTGCGCCGGGACAAGGTGGGCTTCATCTTCCAGCAGTTCAACCTGCTGCCCACGCTCACCGCTCAGGAGAACATTTTGCTGCCGCTGTCGATCGCGGGTCGCAAGCCGGACCCGGCCTGGTACGACACGGTGATCGACACCGTCGGGCTGCGGGACCGGTTGGGGCACCGGCCGGCGCAGCTCTCCGGTGGCCAGCAGCAGCGGGTGGCGTGCGCGCGGGCGCTGGTCTCCCGCCCCGAGGTGATCTTCGCGGACGAGCCGACCGGCAACCTGGACTCCCGGTCCGGCGCCGAGGTGCTCAACTTCCTGCGCAACTCGGTCCGCGGGCACGGCCAGACCATCGTGATGGTGACCCACGACCCGACCGCCGCCGCGTACGCCGACCGGGTCGTCTTCCTCGCCGACGGGCAGATCGTCTCCGAGTTGATCGAGCCGACCGCCGACACGGTGCTGGACACCATGAAGAAGCTGGACGCCCCGGCCGAGGTGGGCAACTGATGCTGCGGGCCACTCTGAAGAGCCTGCTGGCGCGCAAGCTGCGCCTGCTGCTGTCCGGCCTGGCCGTGGTGCTGGGCGTAATGTTCGTCTCCGGTGCGTTCGTCCTCACCGACACCCTCGGCCGGTCGTTCGACGCGGTCTTCGCCGACGCGACCTCCGACATCGACGTCAACGTCGCGGCGAAGCCGAAGATCGCCGTCAGCGAGCAGGAGGGCGAGCAGGTCGCCGCGCCGGTGCCCGCGTCGGTCGTGGAGCGGGTGCGGGCGGTGCCCGGCGTGGCCGAGGTCAAGGGTGTGGTCAACGCCGACGGCGCCCGGCTGATCGGCAGCAACGGCAAGGTGGTGACCTCGTTCGGTCCCCCGCAACTCGGCGAGAACTGGCTCGGCGAGAGCGACCTGTTGAAGCTGCGCGAGGGACGCGGGCCGCAGGCCGACGACGAGATCGTGGTGAACGCGGCCCTCGCCGAGGCGGCGAAGGTCAAGGTCGGTGACCGGGTCGGCGTCCTGACCCTGGCGCCGAAGAAGGAGTTCACCCTGGTCGGCGTCTTCGGCTACAGCGGGGGCCGGGACTCGATCGGCGGGGTGAACGAGGTCGCCTTCACCACGCCGGTCGCCCAGCAGTTGATGCTCGGCAAGCCGGACGCCTTCTCCAACGTGGCGGCCCGCGCCGCCGCCGGCACCACGCCGGAGGCGCTGCGCGACCAGGTGGCTCGGGCCGTGGGCACGGACTACGACGTCAAGACCGGCAAGCAGGTCGCGGCCGACGCGTCGGCCGGCCTGAAGGAGGGACTGTCCTTCTTCAACAAGATCCTGCTCGGCTTCGCCGCGGTGGCGCTGCTCGTGGGCACCTTCCTCATCCTGAACACCTTCTCGATCATCGTGGCCCAGCGCACCCGCGAGCTGGCCCTGATGCGGGCGATCGGGGCGAGCGGGCGGCAGATCATCGGCTCGGTGGTCCTCGAGGCCGTCGCGGTCGGCCTGATCGCCTCGGTGCTGGGACTGGCCGCCGGCATCGGGGTCGGCGCGCTGCTGGCGTACCTGTTCGGGAAACTGGCCGGCGGGCTCACCCTCGCCGGGCTCGGTGTGCCGGCCGCGGCGGTGATCGGCGCCTTCGGCGTGGGCCTGGTGATCACCGTGGTGGCGGCGCTGCTACCCGCGGTCCGCGCGGCGCGGATCCCGCCGATCGCCGCGATGCAGGACGTCGCCACGCCGGACCGGCCGCTGACCAAGGTGACCGTCGGCGGGGCCGTGGTCACCGCGATCGGTGCGGGTCTGCTCTTCCTCGGGCTGGGCGGCCACGCCGGGGACAACACCCTGGCCACCATCCTCGGCGGCGTGCTGTTCGCGTTCATCGGGGTGGCGCTGCTGACCCCGCTGATCAGCCGGCCGGTGGTGGCCCTCCTGGGGGCGGTCTTCGCCTGGTCGGTGCCCGGCAAGCTGGGTCGGCTGAACTCCGGCCGCAACCCCCGGCGCACGGCGATCACCGCCGCCGCGCTGATGGTCGGCATCGCCCTGGTCACCGGGGTGACGGTGATCCTGGACTCGGCCAAGGGCAGCATCAGCGCGCTGGCCGAGGACACCATCAAGGCGGAGCTGGTGATCTCCGGCGCGCAGTCCGGCCCCCGGCCACCGAGCTTCGACCCGGCCGTGCTGGACAAGGCCGCGGCGATCCCCGGCGTGCGGCTGGTCGACGGCGAGTACGGCGACATGGCCACGGTCGACGGCACCCGTACCTGGGTGGCCGCATCCAGCGATGTCGCCGCGCTGGAGCGCATCTTCGGGGCGAAGGCCACCGCCGGTGACATCAGCCGGCTCGGCCCGGATCAGCTGCTGGTCAGCTCGGACACCGCGAAGGCCCGCAAGCTGTCGGTCGGCTCGACGGTGCGCGTCCAACTGTCCCGGGGCGACGTCCACACGTACACGGTCAGCGGCATCTACGAGAGTTCGCAGCTGACCAACCCGATGGTGCTGCCCCCGCAGGCGACCACCGACTTCGCCATCCCCCAGCCGATCCAGGGCTTCGTGCAGCTCAGCCCGGGCACCCGGGTCGCGGACGTGCAGCCGCAGGTCGAGCGGCTGCTGGCGGACAGCCCGGAGGTGTCGGTGGCGGACCGGGCCGCGTTCATCAAGCAGCAGACCAGCCAGCTGGACACCCCGCTGCGGATGATCCAGATCCTGCTGGCGCTGGCCATCGTGATCGCGGTGCTGGGGATCATCAACACCCTGGCCCTGTCGGTGCTGGAGCGGACCCGCGAGTTGGGGCTGCTGCGGGCGATCGGGCTGCGCCGGGCGCAGACCATGCGCATGATCACCGTCGAGGCGGTGGTGATCTCGATCTTCGGTGCCCTGCTCGGCGTCGTGGTCGGGACGGGCCTCGGCGCGGCCGTGGTCCGGGCGCTCAAGGACGAGGGGATCACCGATCTGGTCCTGCCCTGGGGTCAGATGGGGACCTTCCTGGTGCTGGCCGCGATCATCGGGGTGGTCGCCGCGGTGCTGCCCGCGGTCCGCGCCGCCCGGATCAACGTGCTCGGCGCCATCGCGCACGACTGAGCTGAACGGAGGGGCCCCTTGTCGACCAGGGGCCCCTCCGTTCACGCCGGCGGCTCGCCGAGCAGGGCGGCGAGCAGCTCCAGGTCCGCGCCGGTCAGGCTCTCCAACTGGTGTACGCCCTCCGTGGGCGGCAGCGGCACCTCGGCCGGTACGGCCAGCACCGCGGCGCCGGCGGCCAGGGCGCTGGCCACCCCGGTCGGCGAGTCCTCGATCGCCACACAGCGCGCGATCGGCACGCCGAGCAGCCGGGCGGCGGTCAGGTACGGCTCCGGGTGCGGCTTGGCGGCGTCCACCTCGTCGCCGCAGACCACCGCGTCGAAGCTGTCCCGCCCGAGGGTGTCCAGGGCGACCTCGACCAACGGCCGGCCGCTGGAGGTCACCAGGGCGGTGGGGATGCCCGCGGTGCGGACGGCCCGCAGCAGCGCCAACGCGCCCGGCCGCCAGCGCAGCCCGGTGCGGAACAGCTCGAGGATCCGCGCGTTGATCCAGTCGGCGCTGGCCTGCGGGTCCCGCTCCGGCTGGCCGAGGTCGTCGTGCAGGATCCGCATGGACGCGGCCATGCTGGTGCCGATCATCGCCTTGCGGGCGCTCTCGGACAGGGTCCCGCCGTGGACGGCGGCCAACTCCTGCAGGGCGACGTCCCACAGCTTCTCGCTGTCGACCAGGGTGCCGTCCATGTCGAAGAGCACGGCGGCGGGGTGTCTGCTGCTCAGCGGGGGCCTCCTCGGGTGGGCGTACCCGCCGATCCTCTCAGCCGCGCCGCCGGCTGGGTCGGCCGTCCCCGCCGAGGGTGACCTGCGGCATCAGCCGAGGCCGCAGGCGTCCAGCGACTTCTCGTAACCCCGGAAGAACGAGTCGGTGCGCTGCTCGGCGGTGCCGTGCGAGCCCTCGGCGAACCACGGCTGGTTGGGGTCGTCGCCGACCGCGAGCAGCCCCTCCCGGAACTCGTCCAGGTCGCCCTGGTCGAGGGTCAGCACCTTGTCGCGCACGTTGTCGCCGATGTACGCCCCGGCCATGCAGTCGGCCTGCAGTTCCTGCTGGATGGTGAAGTTGTAGCGGATGCCGAGGCGGACCTGCACGCCGTGGGCGTACTCGTGGCCGAGCAGGTAGAACAGGAACGCGTCGCCGATCTGCCGGAACGCCGACACGGACCAGTTCACGTCGTAGGCGATGAAGTCCCCGGCGGAGCAGTAGACGGCGTTGTTGCGGGGCAGCCCCTGCCCGCCGCAGGACACCTCTCCCGCCCGGGTGTACGGCACCACCCGACGGATCGGCTGGAAGCGCTCGCCGGAGGCCCGGAACCGCGCGGTCCAGTACTGCTCGGCGATGCCCACCGCGTCGTTGAAGTCGTCCTTGAACTCGGCGACGCTGGTGGTCCCGTCCGGCCGGGTGGTCCGCGCGCCCGAGGAGGCCGGCTGCCCGGTCTGCTCCTGGCCGGGCTGTTGCGGCTCACCCTGGGGATCGCCCTGGTCGAGCCCGCCGCCCATGCACCCGGCCGCCACCACCACGGCCACCACCAACCCGGCGAGCGGTCCCGGCCGCCGACGTCCCGCCTTCTCCACGGTTGCCTCCCCGGCTCCAGTCCCTGTGTGGTGCGCAGTACCCCGACGGCGCGCGGATGATGCCCATCGCTGATCACGTACGGCCGACGGGGAGAGTTCACCCCGTCCGGCCGGCGTGGACGGGTCTCGGTACAGTGCCCCGCGTGACTCACCCGGTGGCCCACGCGAGCATCGTCTACTGGCGACGGAGCATCTGGAACGGCCGGCGTTGCGTGCCGGTGCTGATGACCCTCGACCAGGGCTGGCTGCGGGCCCGGGACCGGTTGGGTGCGGAGCTGTTCGCCGTACCGGCGGGCCAGGTCAGCGGCCGGCTGTCGCGGTTCGGCACCCTGCTGCTCACCCTCGGCGGCCGGCGGTACGCCCTGGTCGGGCGCGGCTCGGACATCTCGCCGGACCCGAGCCCCGAGCAGCGGCGCGTGTTCGCCGACTTCTGGGCCCACCGGCCGACGCCGGTGACCGGCGACGGGCCCGGCGTCCTCGACCAGGTCTTCAACGGCGCCGCCGCCTGGCACACCCGGACCTGGCGGGACGCCCTGGCCGCCGCCGGGGCCACCCTCCGCTGAACCGAGGTTCGCTCACGGGCCGTAGCCGTGGGAGTCCCGGTTCCAGCCGTCGCCGTACTCGTGTTCCCGTTCGGCCGCCCGCCGATGCCATTCCGCCCGGGCCGCGCGGGTGGCGGCGGCGTCCTCACCGGTGACGGCCCGCCGCCGGTCCCGCCACGAGACGTACCCGACGAACGCCGCCATGAGCAGAGCCAGCACCGCCAGGGTCACCAGTACGGTCGTCATGTCCGCCACCGTAGGGCGGGCGCGCCACGGCGGCGCTGGCTGGGCCGCCTCCTGTCGATCATGCCAGTGCGAGGCGGAGTCCAGGCGGCGATCCGGCAAGGCGCAGGTTCGTCCAGGTCCAGGACATGGCCTAGGCTGCCCGCCATGATCGACGCGGACTTCGACGCGCACGAGCGGTCCCGGTGGGCGGGGCGGGCCGAGGCGTACCAGCGCAGCTTCGGCCGGCTCTGCGCGTACCCGACGGAGGCGCTGCTGGACGCGGCGGCGGTGCGGGCCGGACGGCGGGTGATCGACGTCGGCACCGGGCCGGGCACGGTCGCGGCCGCGGCGCTGGCGCGCGGCGCTGCGGTGCTGGCGGTCGACGCCGAACCGAGCATGCTGGACGCGGCCCGGCGGACCGCGCCCGGCGCGGTGCTGGCGCGGGCGGTCCTGCCGCGGCTGCCGGTCCGGGCGGGCGGCGCCGACGCGGCGGTGGCCAACTTCGTGCTCAACCACGTCGGCGACCCGGCCGCCGCGGTGGCCGAGCTGCGCCGGGTGGTCCGCCCCGGCGGGCGGGTGGCGGTCACCCTCTGGCCCAGTCCGCAGCCGCCGCTGCAACGGCTCTGGCGCGAGGCGATCGACGCCGCCGGCGTGTCGGCGCCCGCGGACCTGCCGCGGGTGGCGCCGGACCGGGACTTCCCGCGCACCGAGGCCGGCGTGGCCGGGCTGCTCGCCGCCGCCGGGCTGGTCGACGTGGGGTGCGTGACGGTGACCTGGGTACACCACGCCGACCCGGCGGACTGGTGGGCCGGTCCGGCGGCCGGCATCGGCAGCGTCGGCCTGCTGGTGCAGCGGCAGCCGGCCCCGGTGCGGGAACGGATCCGAAAGGAGTACGTCCGGCTCAGCGCCGCCTACCGGGGCGCCGACGGGACCCTGCGGCTGCCCACCGCCGCGCTGCTCGGCTGCGCCCGGGTCGGGTGACCCGGCCCTAGCCTCGGGCCAAACAGCGGATCCGGGACAGCCGGCTGCCGTTCGGAGCGGGACGCGGCGCGGGCGGCCCGACTCGGCCCGCTCACTGCTGGCTGAGCCGTACCGGGGTGTCCGGGCAGCGCAGGCAGGCGAAGATCAGCAACGAGCCGTACCGCCCGGGTTCGGCCGTCGGCCAGCGCAGCGGGCCGCCGAGGTGGCTGTCCGCACCGGTGACCTCCCCCGGGCGGGGATGCAGCGCGGTGGCGGGGCGGCCGAGCGGGGCCAGGGCCGGGAAACGGGTCAGCGGAGCACCCGCACACAGGCCGGGACCGCCCGGCACCGGGCTGGGCTGATCGCAGTGCCGCCGGGCGCACCTGGGCTGATCGAGGCGTTACGGGATCGCCGCACCACCAAGCGGCGGCTCGCCACCGACGCGGACCGGGACACCGACCGACCCGAGGCCGGCTCAGTCGAGGCCGCGCAGGATGTTCGGCTCCACGTCGTCCTCGCCGAAGCAGCGGTGCATCACCAGCGCGCGGGCCCACAGGTCCAGGCTGCTCGGCGGCTCGACGGAACGCACGGCGGCCGGCACGTGGCCCGCCATGGTCGGGTCCGGCGGAACATTCGATGCCGTCTCGTCGGTCATCTCCGCCCCCTTTCCTCGTACCTCATGCTCACCCCGATGCCGTGATCCGGCATCTCGCAGGCTGCGTCGGCGCAGCGGAGAGGGGTTCGCGTCGTGGTCGACCCGGGGCTCGCAGTCGGCCCAGGGCCAGCGTACGCCAGAGGGTCACGTGCCGTTCACGGAAATTGATCTAGACCGTTACTTCCATCTCTGTCTATATAGGTGACCCATCCCCCATCCGGACGGAGCACCATGACCCGCACCCTGCGCGCCACGGCCATCAGCCTCGCCGCGATCCTGGCCGCCACCCTCGGCCTCACCCAGCCCGCCTGGGCCGCCAGCTACTCCGCCTCCCTCACCACCGCCGTCGCCGGCCTGCCCGTCGCCACCGAGGTCCGCACCGGCTACAGCCGGGACCTCTTCCCGCACTGGATCGACGCCGACGGCGACGGCTGCAACACCCGCAACGAGGTCCTCCTCGCCGAGGCCGTCTCCGCGCCCACGGTCAGCGGCACCTGCACCCTCTCCGGCGGCCGCTGGTACTCCTACTACGACAACGCCTACTGGACGCTGACCGGCGACCTGGACATCGACCACATGGTCCCGCTGGCCGAGGCGTGGGACTCCGGCGCCCGCAACTGGACCACCAGCCGCCGCCAGGCGTACGCCAACGACCTCGGTGACGGCCGCTCCCTGGCCGCCGTCACCGACAACGTCAACCAGGCCAAGGGTGACCAGGACCCGGCCACCTGGATGCCGCCGTACTCCTCCGCCCGCTGCCGCTACATCAACGAGTGGGTGGCGGTGAAGATCCGCTGGCGGCTCACCGTGGACAGCGCGGAGAAGAGCGCCCTGACCAGCTGGGCGAACAGCTGCCCCAACGTCACCATCTCGGTCACCTACGCGTACTGATCGCGTCCCCGCCGGCCCGTCGTCACGGCGGGCCGGCGCGGTGCCGTCACCACGCTCGCACGCTGCCGCCGGCGCCGACCCGCTGATCACGTGGCCTGGACGAAGCCCAGCTCATTGCCGTCCGGGTCCCGGACGGTGAACTTCCGGGAGCCGTAGGGGGTGTCGAACAGTGGCTCCACCACGTCGGCCTCCGGGCCGACCCGGGCCCACCAGCCGTCGACGTCGTCCACCTCGAAGTTGAACCGCGCACCCGCCGCCGGCACGGGGTCGTACCGCCCCAGCGCGAACTGCGCCGGCCCGAGGGTGAAATGCGCGTACGTCGGCGCGTCCGGGGGCCAGTGCCCGTCGGCCGGCACCCCGAGCAGCCGCTCGTACCATTCGAGCGCCGCGTCGAGGTCCCGCACGTTCACCCGTACGTGGGTCAGGCGAGGAATGTCCACCTCCGACACCATAGGCCGGAAGCGCCAAGATGTCGGCGGCTTGACTTCGAGAACGCTCCACCTCATAGCGTCGTGGGCATGAGTGCTTCGACAACCCCGGAAAGCGTCCCGATGAGGGTGCTGGTGACCGGCGGGACGAGCGGGCTGGGACTCGCCATGGCCGCCGCGCTGGCCAGGGCGGGAGCGATGGTCGCGCTGACCGGCCGGTCACGCGAGCGGGCCGACGCGGTCGCCGCCGACCTGCCGGGGGCGGTCGGCCTCGAGTTGGACGTACGGGACGAGTCGTCGGTGGCGCGGGCGGTCGACCGGACGTGGTCGCGGCTCGGCGGTATCGACATGCTGGTGAACAACGCCGGGATCGGCATGCGCACGGTCAATCCGCGCTTCATGACGCGGCCGCAGGGATTCTGGGAGGTGCCGGCCGACGGCTTCCGGGCCGTGATCGACACCAACCTGACCGGCTACTTCCTGGTGGCACGCGAGGTCACGCCACGGATGCTGGCCGCCGGTGGTGGCCGCATCGTCAACATCTCGGTGAACGAGTCCACCATGCACCGCCCCGGCTTCGTCCCGTACGGGCCGTCGCGCGCCGGCAGTGAGGCATTGTCCCGGATCATGGCCGCCGACCTGCGGGACACCGGCGTCACCGTCAACCTGCTGCTGCCCGGGGGCGCGACCGTCACCGGGATGCTGCCGCCCGACGCCGTACCCGAGGGTCACCGGTTCCTGGAACCCGCGGTGATGGGCCCGCCCATCGTCTGGCTGGCGTCCGACGACGCGGCCGGCGTGCACGACGAGCGCATCGTCGCCGTCGACTTCGAACGCTGGTTGCGCGACCGGAACGCTCGACGGTTAACTGCCTCACGTCGTGGCTCTCCACCTGAGGCGTGACACGATGCTCTGGCTCATTAGCTACGCAGGGTGAACCCGGATAGGCAACAACTTCGCGTTGCGCGATGTGCGGTTCGAGCTGCCAACGGGCTACGTCATGTGCCGTGGCGTCTTGCTTTCATCCAGTCGTCCCGGAGACGGGTGTCGGGGGGAAACCCAGTCCCAGTGATGGACCCGTTGGAAGACACGCCGCTCGGCTTCGAGTGCGGCGGCGTCTGGTGACGCACGCTTGGACTGTGACCGAACTTCCGCGGGGACCGGAAAGGCCAACGCCATTCGGCCTGGAGCGCGATCCGTCGCGGGTCGTCGCGATAAGCGACGCGGTCATTGCGATCGCCGTCACCCTGCTCGTGCTGGAGATCCGCCCGCCGCAGGACACGCGGCACCTGTTCCACGGCCTCGCCGCGCTCTGGCCGTCTTACCTGGCTTACGTCGTCACCTTCATGTTGATCGGACAGGTGTGGGCCAATCACCACGTCATGTTCGACCACATTCGTACTGCCGACCGGATGGTGCTGTTCCTGAACACCGTACTGCTGATGGACATCGCGTTCCTGCCCTTCGCCGCCTCCGTCTTGGCCCGAGCGTTCCGTGACGGACAGGGGCAGCGCACTGCCGTCGTCTTCCATGGCATCGCGTTCGAAGTGGCAGCCATTCTGTTCAACGTCATCTGGGGGTACGCACGTCGTCATCATCGACTGCTCGTGACCACGATCGATTCCGCCGGCGCGAGAGCCATCAGCCGACGCTTCCGGCTCGCCCTTACCTGGATCGCCACCGGAACCCTGCTCGGCGCCCTGCTTCCCGCTCTTGGCGTGGCGGTAATCGCCGCTTTCATTCCCTTCTATTGGCTGCCGATCCGGGGCGAGATCGCTAGGACGAAGGGCGGCGGTCAGGCTTGACCGCGGCCGGCCGAACAGCAGCAAGAAGCGAGGCCGGTGGTCTCGTGCCACGTTGTGAGCGAGCACCGAAGAGGCGTGGCGTCCGTTGGCATCCACCGCTGCCGGGCTCCCTGTCCGCTGACGACTGACCCCGCTGAGGGGTGCGGCTCAAGCTGTCGGCCTGTGCCGGCCGGTGACGGTCCGCATTGACGAGCAGGTGCCGACGGTCGTCGATCGACGTTCGTGGCCAACCCCCATCGAGGCTCGCGCTGCCTTCGTGCTGTCAGCGTTGCTGGGAATCGCCGCTGCTGCCGGTGTCTCTCCGCCCACCTCTGCGTCAGCCGCGTCCCCGCCGCATGGGCCTGGTCAAACCGCCCATGGCGTCCCCGACCACCACCCCGGCCAAGACCAGCACGACGAGGGTGGTGACCAGCACCGGGGGCCAACCTCCCACCCACGGTGCCGCGACCGCCAGCACCAGCAGCCAGAGCACCCGGTGCCAAGGGAGCATGCCGAGGATTCGGAAGGTGAACAGGGTGCGTCCGAGCAGGAACAGCGCGGGTCCGCCGAGGATCAGGGCGATCCAGCGCGCCGGTGTGTCGCCGGTGGGCCGGGCGATGACCAGGTCGAAACCGGCGGCGGTGCAGACGACGCCGGCCACCATCACCAGGTGGGTGTACGGTGCCAGCCGCATCGCCCGCCGAAGCAGCGGCGCGGACGTCGTCCGCGCGATGGAGACGGCCCTCAGGACGAAGATCTGCCAGAGCAGCAGCATGGTGGCGAAGGCAGCCAGGAAGGCGGTCAGCCGCACGCGGGTGAAGTCCGCGTTGCTGATCTCCAGAGTCGGTATCAGGATTATGTCGCCGAGCGCCAGGATAACGAACTGCTGGTACCGCTCACCCAGGTGCTCCGTCGTCTTCTCATACTGTCCGAACGGCACCTGGCCGAGCCAGGGCGTGGGGTAACGCGCCGCGGCGGCGGTGTAGTCGATCGCCACCGCGACGGTCCAGAGCGTCCAACGCAGCGCGTCCGGCAGCAGGGCCCCGACGATCCAGAAGACGCCGGAGACCAGGAACCAGAACAGGAAGCGCGCCGCACGCTCCTCGGCCTGATGCCGGTGTTGATGCAACACGGTCACCAGCACCAGACCCCGCACCATGTGCGGGGTCACGTATCCGGCGGCGAAGATCAGTGCGTGCACGTCGGAGGCCAGCGCAGCCGCCATCACCACCGCACCGAGCATGGTCACCATCAGGATGGCGCGGATCGGCCGCTGCTCCGGGTCGTAGAAGTCGGTGGTGGTCGAGGTGACCGACCAGGTCCACCAGATCGCCATCAGCATGAGCACGACCTGCCCGACACCGGCCCACGAGGCGCGCTCGGCGATCCGCATCGAGGTCAGCGCCAGGGCGGCCACGAACACGACGTCGAAGAGCAATTCCAGCAGGGTGGCCCGGGTCGACCCGCTCGGCCGGCGCACCAGCTCGGTGCTGCCTCCGGTCGCCATGCCCAGCCTCCGCCGCCGATCACACCCGGCCGCGGGTGGCGCCGGCGCTGCATAGCGCGCGGGCCGCCGGGGCGTAGGGCCTCCCGGGCGCTGCATCCTTGAGGATTATCTGCGCCGTCCGCGTGGCCCGTCTCCGGATCGGCAATTCCGGCCAGCGGCCGGCTTGCCGGGATCGAACCGGCGGCCCTCGCTGACAAGACAGCCCGGCGGCCTGTCCGACGAGCGGGATGCGGCGCGTGCTACTCGGGCAGGCCCCGGCCCGTCGGCGACCATCCGGGCTTGGGCAAGCAGCTCCAACGCGGCCTTCGGCCACGTACCGGGACAGCCGCGACCGCCTACGCAGGTAGCAGGATGACGTTTGCTCAGCTCAGGGCTTGTGACGGCATCACTTGGCGTTGCATTGATCTCGGTGCCCGGCGGAGGCGATCAAAGCGGGCGTCACGCCTCCCGACCTGGGACTCAGGCAGTCAACGTCGGTCACGTTTGGTTGCTACTGGTCCACCTTCGGCGGCCTGTCGACGGCATGATCTTGGCGCCACGGTCCGTGTCGCCTGGCAGCCTGGACGCTCGGTCGATCATCCACAGAGCCGGCGATCACTCGCACTGAGTCGCCGCTGCCGCCTGAGCAGCCAGCGTGGCTTCACTCCCCCGTGCCTGTCGATGTGCTCGCACAATTCGCGCTCCTCGTACCCGCCAGGAACACCCCTACCGGCAGCTTCCCAGAAGGCTCGTGCGTCTCTCAGGTGCCCGCTGGCCGCGTACCAACTCAGCCCCGGGTTCTCTTCGCGAAGCGCCCTCAAGCCCGATGAGGCAAGCCCCTTCCGTTGGTACTCCTCAGCCGTGTACGGCTTGTCCACCCAAGCCACTTGGCAGTACTGGCACACGATGTACTCGACCACGAAGGCGAACCGTCCATCCAAGTTCGCCTGCCTGCAGCGCCAACCGAAGTACCGGCCAGAGACGGTGTCCTGCCAAGGCGTTCCGAGTGTCGGAAGCTGGCCGACCGAATACCGGGGGCGCCTGTCGACCAGACCTCGCGTCAGGTGGTACAGCGCGGATCGGATCGGCGTCCGACCGGACGAGCGACTGACGCTCGTCAGCGCCTGGTCCCGCAGCCGTTGCACCTCCGGCTCAGACTCCCTCGTCACGGACGCAACGCTAGCGGCGGTCTGATTGCCGATCCAAGGCAGCAGAGTCCGTCGGGGATTTGAACCCCATACACCGAAGTGCTTCGTAGCCGACATCAATCGGACCGATCAGCGCGCTGATCAGCGCGAGAGCCTTCAACGTTTGACAACGGTTGTCGTCGCTTTCCGTCCTCTGTTGTCGTGAACTTGTCGTACCTGATCTTGGCGACCATCGTCGCGGACCGGTCCCGGAGGAGTCATCCCGGCGGCCTGTGCTTCGCAATGCCGGGCCGGCCCGGGGGTGTCAAGCACGCTCATCGCTTGACACCCCCGGGGTGGTCTGGCGTCCCCCCGGGCAGGCCGACGGGGTGACGACAACCCCGCCCACCGGGTACCCGCACTGACCGGAGTCGATCATCCTGGTGGTCTGCCCGTCCGGCGAGGACGCCTCTTCCCCGGGGCTTCACCAATTTGATCCCGCGCAGAGCAGGGACTGAACGCACCATCCCGCAGGGGCACCTAGCAATTGTTGGTACCAGGGCAATTAGCGTTCGAACAGTAGGACCAGAATGAAAACGTGCAGTCACCACCCTTACAACACTCCTCGAGAGTTTCCTCCATAAAGTAGGAGCGACTCATTCCAAAGCCTTCAATAACCTCGAAGATCTCGCTCAGGGTTAGCGAATGCATCAAGGGCCGATAGGAGCCGGAAGCAAGTCCCCCGTTGTTAAATGCAAGACTGTCAACGAATGCTACAAAATCAGGCTCAGGGAGCTTGCAGAGAGGGTCGAGAGTATTCTCAGGACTTTCGCGGCGCTTTCGGAGGTCGTCTGCGGATCGGACGATCCAGTCCGCGTCGCTCGCGATCAGTTCACGGAATTCAGCAGCGCTTCTTGCGAGCTTGGACTTGTTAGCTTGAGATGTCGTGGCGATCATGTCACGGAATTCAGCACCGTTTCTGGGGAGCTTTGACTTGGTCGCTTGAGCTGTCATTGAGTTACCCCCTATTTCGATTGTCGAGTATCACCCTGTGGCAAAGCGTCGCCGCCCACGATCTACCCGGCCATGGAGGGCCCAAACTCACTCACATTGGGTGCGAGCGGTGAACAGTTGTCGCAACTCGCGGTGACGGGGTGTGGATCGGCGGCAGACCGGATCGGCGAGGGAACTCGATTCACACCCGCAACACGAGGGGTGAGCCGCTGGTGGGCAGCGGTCCTCGCGCTGCACCTATCTAGCTCCGCTCCGTCGACCATCCCTCGCGTTCCGGCTGTACGCCAAGTGCCACCAGCAGACTCACGGGGTACCCATCACCGCCGGCCAACTTGCCGTCCGGATGCGGATTACCACCACCGCAGCGGAACGGCTGCTGCGCGCTATCAACACCACCGGTCACACCGACGCGCCGGCACTGACCGGCCCGCACAACGGCTCACACCCCCTCCAGGGCGTGACCACGTGACCAACTCGCCGCAGACGCTGGTACCCGTGATCTCAGACAAGATCCCAGGCGCGGACGGCTGTAACCCCGCTGCGCCCTCTAGCCATCCCCGTCGGCCTTCGTCCGCACACAGTGGAGCGGGTGCGGCCTGCCCGGCCAAGGTGGAGCACCCAGCGGCCGAACGACCTTGGCTGGGCAGGCGCTGCCCGCTCGGCTCCCGCCCGGACGGGAGGTTGTCGGGATGGCGCCCACCATCCCGGAGTGCCCGAGGCCCCGCCGGAGGCACGCTCTGGTCGTCACCTCCAACATCGGAGCCCCGGATCTGCCAGTACCCATGGCGGCCCGGGGCTTCGTCGTATGTCGCGCCGGCGGCGGGCTACCACCGACGCGCTGGCGGCCGAAGGCCAGAGGCGCGGCGGCGGGCCTTCGGCCCGGCCCAGGTTCGGCGGCGCGAGCGGCCGGCAGCGCCGGCCGCACTTGATCTCGTACAGAAAGTTCTCACAAGAGCCAACCCGTCGCCAACCCGTCGGTTTGTCGGGTCTCAGGACCTGGGTGACAGATCAGTCTCGGGACGCGAGTGACACGTCCGGCTAGACGATCTCGAACCCGGCCGCTTCTTGACGGAGATAGGAGCACCGAACCTTGCGGGAGAATCGCGGGATGGATGTCCCAGAACTGCTTCGCGAGGCGGCCTCTCGCGTCCCCGCGTCAGCGACGAGCAGCACTGGCTGGACGGTGGCCGATGCGAACGCCGGCCACCACCGCCGAGGCCCCGTCATTTGACATCCCGGCCTCGCCGCTGGTCCGTCCGGCCGCCGCGACCCCGGGCCACCAACCCCACACCCAACACCGAACCCGCCAACGAACCCATCACCCTGCCCACCTCGGGCGAGGACACCGGCACCCCGACGGTCGAGCCCACCCCGGACACCACCGAGAAGGAACCGACCCCGGCACCCATCGCGACTACGGCTGCCAAACCCGGACCCGCGCCGGCACTGCTGCCCGGTGCCCGGATCATCGCCACGGCCCACGAGAAGGCCCACGGTGAGCCCATCACCGCCGGCCAACTCGCCGTAAGGCTGCGCGTACCCACCACCACGGCCGCCGAAATCCTGACGGCCATCAACACTCAACCGAGCATCAACGACAAGACCCACAACGGCACCGCCGTCGGAGCCACCGCGTGACCTCCTCGACGCTGCCTCTCGCACCCGGGACCATTACGGTCCCGGGCACGGGAGCCTACGCCGAGTCAGCTCGCCGAAGCCTCATCTCGGTTGCCAGCGGGGATCGGCTCGATGCCGAACTTCTCGATCGTGAAACGCCAGAACAACGACACCGCTTCGGTACCTGGCCTCCAGATCCGCTCGTCGTGGCCCGACGGGGCACAGTGCTCGATCAGAACCACGCGCTCCTCCGGAGCACCGTAGTACGGCTGTGGCCGCACCCAGACCACTTCGATCGGCCCCTGCGACGGTATGGGCATCGGGGTGACGGCCAAGTCGTGCATCGACATGAAGCCAGCAAGCCGGGCAGCGCCTCCACAGCGCCGGATGCTGTCCACGATCTCTGCCATGTACGGCGAATGGTGGGCGGTGTACCTGCCGATCTGTTCGGCAATCACGTCCCATGGCTTCGGGTGGAAGTAGTCCAAGGCCCGCGAGTTGATTCGCACCGGCGCAGCCTCTCACGCTGTGGCGGACCTGCGCGGCTGGTGGCGTCATGCCTTCTTGGGGCGGCCTCATGAGCGCTACGACAGCCACCTCGGCTCAGCAGACGGCCGATTACTGGCCTTGGGCTGTCCCCACCAGGACCCGCTCGGCCGGCGACGGCTGGGTACGCGGCCACGACCCCCGCACCGTCGCCTCCGGCCGCGCCCGCGCCCAAAACCCCGACTACCCCGAATGGCTCAGCCACGTCCGCGCCGCCTCAGCGTGCAAGCACCCCGTCCGGCTGGCCGGGCAGATCCACGTCAACGACGCCGACGGCAACCGCATGGCCACCATCGACACCGAGGATATGCCCGACGGCGCGATCTACACCCCGTGCGGCAACCGCCGCGCCTCGGTCTGCCCTTCCTGCGCCGAGGTCTACCGCCGTTACACCTTCCACCTCATCAAGGCCGGCCTACAAGGCGACCGGTGGGGACTGCCGCCGCTGCACGAGCACATCGCCATCTTCCTCACCGCCACCGCCCCCTCGTTCGGGCCGGTGCACCACCGTGTGGTGAAGGTCCACGCCGCGGACTGCCGGAAGAAGGACGGCTGCACCTGCCGGTCCTCGGTGTGCCATCCGTTCGGCCGCGTCTGCCAGCACGGTGTCGACCTGCGATGCGGGCAGCGGCACAAGGCCGGCGACAACCAGCTCGGGCAGCCGCTGTGCCTGGACTGCTACGACCACGCTGGCCAGGTCGTCTGGAACCACGAAGCCCCCGAGCTGTGGCGCCGCACCATCCAACAGGTCGACCGCGAGCTACGCCGCCTCGGCCGCGCCCACGGCGTCGAACTGCGCCGCCGCTACATCAAGGTCTACGAGTTCCACGTACGCGGCGTCATCCACTACCACGCCCTCATCCGTCTCGACGGCGAGAACCCCGACTGCCCCGGCACGATCGTCCCGCCGCCGGCGGTCATCACCCGGCAGATGTTCGCCGACGCCGTGGAAGCCGCCTTCGTCAAGACGGCCTACACCTCGGCCCCCCACCCGGCCAACGGCGGGGAAGGATGGCGGATCGCCTGGGGCGACAAGGGCCTGGACCTCAAGCACGTCAACGCCCCCGGCGGCGAGGTCAACCTCGCCCAGATCACCCGCTACATCGCCAAGTACGTCACCAAGAGCACCGAGGTAACCGGCCTCAACCTCCGCCGCGTCGACGACCTCTCCGTGGAAATCCACGGCAACCCGCGCACCCACCTCGGCCGGCTCATCCGCGCCTGCTGGAACCTCGGCGAGCACCCCGACTACACCCGGCTCCGCCGCTGGGCCCACCAGTTCGGCTACGGCGGCCACATCACCACCAAGAGCCGCGCCTTCTCCGTCACCCTCGGCTTCATCCGCCACCAGCGCACCATCTGGCGACGCACCGAAGGCCACCCCCACACCTGGGACGACGAGCAAGCCGAACGTGTCATCTACGAACTCGGCTACCACGCCACCGGCTGGATCAGCACCGGGGACGCCCTGCTCGCGAACACCGCCGCCGCCATGGCCCGCGCCCGCCACCAAGCCGGCCTCGACGCCCTGGCCGACGAGCTGGCCGCCCATCGCGCCACCTCTGGTCAGTCCGCCGCCGCTTGACATGTACGCGTCAACACCGCCCGGCCCACCGGCCGCTCGATCTTTGACAACTCCACAGCGACTCAACCGCCCTTGGCCCTATGCCAGGAGCGACGCCCGCTGACACGCCCTCCCGTCACGCATTCATCGCCATCGCCCGAGAGGAGCCACGATGACCACACCTGCTGCCCCTGAACCCCTCTGGGAAATCGAAGACGTATCCGCCTACCTGCGGGTCCCCGTGCAGACGCTCTACCAGTGGCGCAAGCGCAAGTACGGACCACCCGCCGCCCGCGTCGGCCGTCACCTGCGCTACGACCCTGACGCGGTCCGTGCCTGGTTCGCCGACCAGTCCACGGCGGCCTGACATGGCCCACATCGTCGACCGCTGGTATCGCACAGTCACCGGGCCGGACGGTAAGTCCCGCCAGGAGCCGAAACCCGAATGCGGCCAGGGAATGCGCTACCGCGTCCGGTACACCGCGCCGGACGGCAAGGAGAAGTCGCAGTCGTTCCCAGACAAGAAGAAGCGGGAGGCGCAAGCCTTCCTCGCCCGCGTTCAGGCCGACATCCTCAAGGGCACCTACGTCGACCCGGACGCTGGCCGCATCACCTTCAAGCGGTACGCCGATGACTGGCTTGCCGCCGCCACAACCGACGAACTGACCCGGGACCGGCTCGAATACGAGTTCCGGCTCCACGTCTACCCCGCTTTCGGGGACCAGGCCCTCACCGCCATCCAACCCGCCACCATTCGCGCCTGGGCCCACCAGCTGCAAACCAAGGGCCTGGCGGCCAGCTATCGCCGCATCCTGTTCAATGACGTGTCCATGATCTTCAACGCGGCCGTCGACGACCGGAAGGTGGTCAGCAACCCGTTCGCGGTCAAGACGATCCGACCACCGAAATACCAAGCGCCGAAGGTGGTCCCCTGGCCAAACGATCTACGCGCCCGCTTCCGCACTGCCGTCGCCGACCGCTACCGGGTCACCGTCGACCTGGGCGCCGGCTGCGGCCTACGGCAGGGTGAGATCTTCGGCGTCAGCCCCGACGACCTCGATGAGGCCCGACCGGTCCTGCACGTGACTCGTCAGGTCAAGCTCGTCCGAGGACGCCTGATCTTCGCGCCGCCAAAGGGCGGCAAGGTCCCCGATGTTCCACTACCGGAGTCGGTGTCACGCCGGCTCACCGAGCACGCGAAGCAGTACCCGCCGGTCGACGTCACCCTCCCGTGGGGTACCTCGACTGGCGAGCCGCGGACGGTGTCGCTCTACCTGACTACCCCGGCCGGAACGGCGTTGAGCCGGACGGCCTTCAACTCGGGCGTCTGGAAGCCCGCCATCCGCGCGACCGGCGTCCCCGACAACCGGCACAACGGCATGCACGTGCTCCGGCACACCTACGCCTCGGTCCTGCTGGACGCCGGCGAGAGCGTCAAGGCCCTCTCGGCATACCTGGGGCACTCCGATCCCGGCTTTACCCTCCGGATCTACACGCACCTGCTGCCGACCAGCGAGGACCGCACCCGTCGCGCGATCGACCACGCCTTCGCCGACGACCCGCAGACGCCCGACGGCCTGGAGACGGCATGATCATGCGAATCAGAGCCATCCCAGGTGCTGCACCGCAGGTCAGAGCGCCTGCGGTGATCACTTGGCGTTGAAGTAGTTCGCCTCCGGGTGGTGCACCACGATCGCGTCGGTCGCCTGCTCGGGGACCAGCTGGAACTCCTCGGACAGCTGCACCCCGATCCGCTCCGCGCCCAGCAGCCTCACGATCTTCGCCCGGTCCTCCAGGTCCGGGCAGGCCGGGTAGCCGAACGCGAACCGGCAGCCCCGGTAGTCGGTGCGCAGCAGGCCGGCCAGGTCGGCCGGGTCGTCGTCGGCGACGGTACGCCCGCCCGGCAGGGTCAGCTCGGTGCGGATCCGCCGGTGCCAGTACTCGGCCAGGGCCTCGGTGAGCTGGACCGACAGGCCGTGGACCTCCAGGTAGTCGCGGTACTCGTTGCCGGCGAACATCTTCGCGGTGTACTCGCTGATCGGCTGGCCGACGGTGACCAGTTGCAGCGCGACCACGTCCAGCTCGTCGCCCTTCGGGCGGAAGAAGTCGGCCAGGCACAGCCGCCGCTCCTGCCGCTGGCGGGGGAAGGAGAACCGGGCCCGCTCGCGCTGCCCCTGCTCGTCCAGCACCACCAGGTCGTTGCCCTCGGAGTACGCCGGGAAGTAGCCGTAGACCACCGCCGCCTCGAGCACCTGGTCGGCGGTGAGCCGGTCCAGCCAGTAGCGCAGCCGGGGCCGTCCCTCGGTCTCCACCAGCTCCTCGTACGACGGGCCCTGGCCGCCCCGGGCGCCGCGCAGCCCCCACTGGCCGAGGAAGGTGGCCCGCTCGTCGAGCAGCGCCGCGTAGTCGGCCAGCGGCACCCCCTTGACGACCCGGGTGCCGAAGAACGGCGCGGTGGGCACCGCCACGTCGGCGGCCACGTCGGAGCGGACCGAGGCGTCGTCCAACTCGGGCAGCGCCTCGCGGACCATGGTCCGCTGCCGCTCGCGCCGCTCGCGGCGGGCGGCCAGGGCGGCCTCCCGCTCCGGGTCGATCACCGGGGCGCCGCCGCGCTTGGCGGTCATCACCCGGTCCATCAGGGACAGCCCCTCGAACGCGTCGCGGGCGTAGTGCACCTGGCCGGGGAACATCGACCGGAGGTCGTCCTCGACGTACGCCCGGGTGAGCGCCGCCCCGCCGAGCAGGACCGGCCAGCGCTCGGCGACCCCGCGGGTGGCCATCTCGGCCAGGTTCTCCTTCATGATGACCGTGCTCTTGACCAGCAGCCCGGACATGCCGATCGCGTCGGCCCGGTGCTCCTCGGCGGCGTCGAGGATCACGTTGATCGGCTGCTTGATGCCGATGTTCACGACCTCGTAGCCGTTGTTGGACAGGATGATGTCGACCAGGTTCTTGCCGATGTCGTGCACGTCGCCCTTGACGGTGGCGAGCACGATGCGGCCCTTGCCGCCGTCGTCGGCCTTCTCCATGTGCGGCTCCAGGTACGCCACGGCGGTCTTCATCACCTCGGCGGACTGGAGCACGAACGGCAGCTGCATCTGGCCGGAGCCGAACAGCTCGCCGACCACCTTCATCCCGTCCAGCAGCAGGTCGTTGATGATGGACAGCGGGGCGCGCCCCTCGGCCATCGCGGTGTCCAGGTCGGCCTCCAGGCCGTTGCGCTCACCGTCGATGATCCGCCGCTTGAGCCGCTCGTCCAGCGGCAGCGCGGCCAGTTCCTCGGCCCGGGTGGCCCGGGCGGAGGCGGCGTCGACGCCCTCGAAGATCTCGATGAACCGCTGCACCGGGTCGTAGCCCTCGCGGCGGCGATCGTAGATCAGGTCGAGGGCGGCCTCGCGCTGCTGGTCGGGGATCTTCGACATCGGCAGGATCTTGCTGGCGTGCACGATCGCCGAGGTGAGGCCGGCCTGTGCGCACTCGTGCAGGAAGACCGAGTTGAGCACCTGCCGGGCGGCCGGGTTGAGTCCGAACGAGACGTTGGAGATGCCGAGGGTGAAGTTGACCCCCGGGTACCGGGCGGCGATCTCCCGGATCGCCTCGATGGTCTCGATGCCGTCCCGGCGGGTCTCCTCCTGGCCGGTGGCGATCGGGAAGGTCAGCGCGTCGATGAGGATGTCCTCCCGGTGCAGCCCCCAGCGGCCGGTCAGGTCCTCGATCAGCCGGACCGCGACGCGTACCTTCCAGTCCCGGGTGCGGGCCTGGCCCTCCTCGTCGATGAGCAGGGCGACCACGGCGGCGCCGTGCTCCGTGACCACCGGCATGACCCGGGCGTAGCGGGAGTCGGGGCCGTCGCCGTCCTCGAAGTTCACCGAGTTGACCACGCAGCGCCCGCCGAGCATCTCCAGCCCGGCCTCGACCACCGCCGGCTCGGTGGAGTCCAGCATGATCGGCAGGGTGGAGGCGGTGGCGAACCGGCCGGCCAGTTCCCGCATGTCCGTGGTGCCGTCCCGGCCGACGTAGTCGACGCAGAGGTCGAGCAGGTGTGAGCCGTCCCGGGCCTGGCCGCGGGCGATCTCGACGCAGGCCTGCCAGTCGGCGGCGAGCATGGCCTCGCGGAAGGCCTTGGAGCCGTTGGCGTTGGTCCGCTCCCCCACCATCAGGATGCTGGCGTCCTGCGCGAACGGCACGTGGTGGTAGATCGAGGAGACACCCGGCTCGGGCTTCGGCTCCCGGACCACCGGCCGGGTGCCGCGCAGCCGCTCCACCAGCACCCGGATGTGCTCCGGGGTGGTGCCGCAGCAGCCCCCGACCAGGGCGACGCCGTAGTCGGCGACGAACCGCTCCAGGGCGTCGGCCAGTTCCACCGGGGTCAGCGGGAAGTACGCCCCGTCGGCGGTCAGCACGGGCAGGCCGGCGTTGGGCATCACGGAGATCGGGATCCGCGAGTGCTGGGACAGGTAGCGCAGGTGCTCGCCCATCTCGGCCGGGCCGGTCGAGCAGTTGAGCCCGATCAGGTCGACGCCGAGCGGCTCGATGGCGGTGAGCGCGGCGCCGATCTCGCTGCCCAGCAGCATCGTGCCGGTGGTCTCCATGGCGACCTGGCAGATGATCGGCACGTCGCGGCCCAGCTCGGCCCGGGCCCGCTTCGCGCCGACCACGGCGGCCTTGACCTGGAGGAGGTCCTGGCAGGTCTCGATGATCAGCGCGTCGGCCCCGCCGGCGATCAGGCCGGCGGCGTTCTCCTGGTACGCGTCGCGCAGCGAGGCGTAGCCGGCGTGGCCGAGGGTGGGCAGCTTGGTGCCCGGTCCCATCGAGCCGAGCACGAAGCGCGGCTGCTCCGGCGTGGCGTACGCGTCGGCGGCCGCCCGGGCCAGCCGCGCGCCGGCCTCGGAGAGCTCGCGAATCCGCTCGGCGATGCCGTACTCGGCGAGGTTCGGCAGGTTGGCGCCGAAGGTGTTGGTCTCGACGCAGTCCGCGCCCGCGGCCAGGTACGCCTCGTGCACGCCCCGGACCACGTCCGGGCGGGTGACGTTGAGGATCTCGTTGCAGCCCTCGAGGCCGTCGAAGTCGTCCAGGGTCAGGTCGGCCGCGTGGAGCATGGTCCCCATCGCCCCGTCGGCGATGAGGATCCGGTCCGCCAGCACATCGAGCAACGAAGTCCGCACAGGGCCAGATTAGTGCGGCAAGTCGGAACCGGGTCGCGGCACGGGCCGGTTCCCACATACTGTCAGCCGGATCACCGTACCCCCTTCATCCGTTTCGTCCGGGTGGTCGGGCTCCTCGACCGGCGCGGCCGACGGGCCGCATCCCGCGCCGGCACGTAGGCTGGCGGACGTGAAGGACATCAGGGACGCGACCGTGCACGGCGGGCGGACGTCCGGGCGGGGACCCGGCGCCGCTCCCGACGAGCAGGGTGAGGTGACGGCGTGACCGAGTTCGACGGGCTGCCGGTGCTGCGGTCCCCGGTCGCCATCGCGGCCTTCGAGGGGTGGAACGACGCGGCGGACGCCTCCACCGCCGCCGTGGAGCACCTGGAGCAGGTCTGGCAGGCCCGGCAGGTGACCGAGCTGGACCCCGAGGACTTCTACGACTTCCAGGTGAGCCGGCCGACCATCACCATGGCCGACGGGGAGACCCGTCGGGTGGAGTGGCCGACCACGCGCTTCATGGTCGCCAGTCCCGAGGGCACCGAGCGGGACGTGGTGCTGATCCGGGGAATCGAGCCGAGCATGCGCTGGCGGACCTTCTGCGAGCAGGTGCTGGAGATCTGTCACAGCCTGGAGGTCGAGCGGGTGGTGCTGCTCGGCGCGCTGCTGGCGGACGTGCCGTACACCCGGCCACTGCCGATCAGCGGCAGCGCCTCGGACGCCGACGCGGCCAAGCGCTACCAGCTCACCCCCACCCGCTACGACGGGCCGACCGGCATCGTCGGCGTGTTGCACGACGCCTGCACCCGGGCCGAGGTCGACGCCGTCTCGTTCTGGGTGCACGTGCCGCACTACGCCAACAACCCGCCCTGCCCCAAGGCCACCCTGGCCCTGCTGCACCGGGTCGAGGAGGTGCTCGACCTGCCGGTGCCGATGGCCGACCTCGCCGAGGAGGCCGCGGAGTGGGAGCAGCGGGTGCGCAGCGCCGCCGAGCAGGACGCCGAGCTGGGCGAGTACGTCCGCGAGCTGGAGGAGCGGGTCGGCGACGCCGGCATCACCCCGCTGACCGGGGACGAGATCGCCCAGGAGTTCGAGAAGTACCTGCGCCGCCGGGGCGGCTCGGCCGGTCCGACCGCCGGCTCCTGGTGATCGCCGGGAAACCGGGCTCCGAGAGGAGCCCGGTTTCTTCGTGTCCGGGATGGCGCGCTCACCCCCGCTAGGGCATCCTAGGAACCTAGCTGTCCATGAGGAGGCGGGCATGCAGATCAATCCCGGCGCGGCCGAGTTCCCGCACCGGCAGATCGCCGCGCAGCTCAAGGCCCAGGTCCGCCGCGGCGACTGGGCGCCGGGCGAACGGCTGCCGTCCATCCCGGCCATCGCCGAGATGTTCGGCGTGGCGAAACAGACCGTGCAGCGCGCCGTCGACCAGCTGCGGGTCGAGGGCATCCTGATCACCAAGCCCGGCTCCGGTACGTACGTCCGGGGCACCCGGCGCCGGCTCAACCGGCTCTCCCGGGGCCGCTACGGCGGCTTCCGGGGTTACCACACCGACCTGGCCGCCCGGTACAAGCAGCAGCTCGTCTCCGTCGGCCGCGCCCCGGCCCCGCCCGAGGTGGCCGACGCGTTCGGCGTGCCCGACGGCACCGAGCTGCTCTGCCGGCGGCACCTGGTCCGCACCGACGAGTCGCCGGTGGAGGTCGGGGCGTCCTGGTTCCTGCCGGGCGACACCAACGACACCAGCCTGGAACGGGCCGAGGCCTTCGGCCGGCCGCTCTACCAGGAGGCCGAGGAGGTCACCGGGCGGCGCTACGTCACCGCGGCCGACACGATCAGCGCCCGCCAGCCCAGCCGGGAAGAGGCGGAGGTCCTGCAGATCCGCCCCGACACCCCGGTGCTGCACCTGCTGCACGTCGCGTACGACGAGCGGCGCAAGCCGATCGAGGTCGCGCAGGCCACCTGGCCCGGCCCGATGACCACCCTCACCGAGGAGTACAAGATCCCCGCCCCGGCCGAGGACCCCGACCCCGACCCGGGCCTGGTCCTCGGCTGATCGCCACGTCGCCCCGCCCGCCTCGCGCCCTGAGGGTGGGTCAGAGGCGGATGCCGAGGAGGGCGTCGACGGTGTCGGCGAAGAGCTTCGGGGCGCCCGCGTCGTCGGCGACGCCGGCGAGGGCCTGCGCGGCCCAGGCGTCCGCCACCGCGATCGCGCCGGCGGTGTCGAGATCGTCGGCGAGGCGGGCGCGTACCCCGGCCAGCAGCTCGTCCCCGGCGGGGCCGGCCGGCGAGGCGGCGGCCCGACGCCAGCGGGCCAGCCGCTCCTCGGCGACGGAGAGCAACTCCTGCGTCCACGACCGGTCGGTGCGGTAGTGCCCGCTCATCAGGGCCAGCCGGACCGCCATCGGGTCCACCCGGTCCGCCCGCAGCCGGGAGACGAAGACCAGGTTGCCCCGGGACTTCGACATCTTCTCGCCGTCCAGGCCGATCATGCCCGCGTGCACGTAGTGGTCGGCGAACGGCGCCTGGCCGGTGAGCCGCTCGGCGTGCGCCGCCGAACACTCGTGGTGCGGGAAGAGCAGGTCGTTGCCGCCGCCCTGCACCGAGATCCGGTCGCCGAGCAGGTTCAGTGCGATCACCGCGCACTCGATGTGCCAGCCCGGCCGGCCCGGGCCCAGGTCGCCGCCGGGCCAGGACGGCTCGCCCTCCCGGGCACCCCGCCACAGCAGCGGGTCGAGCGGGTCGCGCTTGCCGGCCCGGTCCGGGTCACCGCCGCGCTCCGGGAAGATCTCCAACATCTCGTCCCGGGACAGATTCGACTCGTAGCCGAACTCGGGGGCGGCGCTGATGTCGAAGTAGACGTCGCCGGTGCCGTCGTCGAGCCGGTACGCGGCACCGTCCTTGAGCAGGACGAGCACCTTCTCCGCGATGTCCGGGATCGACTCGACCGCGCCGACGTAGTGCTCGGGCGGGATGATCCGCAGCGCCTCCATGTCCTCGCGGAACAGCGCGGTCTCCCGCATCGCCAGGACCTTCCAGTCCTCGCCGTCGCGCTCGGCCCGCTCCAGCAGCGGGTCATCGATGTCGGTGACGTTCTGCACGTACCGCACGGTCAGGCCGGCGTCCCGCCACATCCGCTGCGCCAGGTCGAACGTGATCATCGTGGCGGCGTGGCCGAGGTGGGTGGCGTCGTACGGGGTGATGCCGCAGACGTACATCGTGGCGCCACCGTCGGGCCGGCTCGGGTGGACACCTTGCCGCGCCGAGTCGTACAACCTCAGTGGCTCGCCCGTACCCGGCAGCCGTGGCACCTCGTGTCCCGCCCAAGACTCCATGACCGCCAGCCTAACGATCCGTCAGGGGCCCGGCTGCGATCCCCCAAGTGATCAACGCGACAGCGGTTCACATGGGCGGCCAGGGCATCGCCGGCCAGTCCGCCGGGGGCAGCGGGAACCGGCCGGTCCCGCGCAGCCGCTCCACCCGGGTCGCCAGCTCGGCGACCTCGCTGATGGTCAGATGCTCGGCGAGCTCGTCGCCGAGGGCACCGGCGAGCTGGCCGGCCAGCCCGTCCAGCATCTCCACCGCGTCCGGCGGCAGCTCCCGGCCGGCCCAGCCCCAGAGGACCGTACGCAGCTTCTCCTCGACGTGGAAGCAGACGCCGTGGTCGACCCCGTAGATCCGGTCGTCGGGGCCGACGATGACGTGCCCGCCCTTGCGGTCGGCGTTGTTGAGCACGGCGTCGAGGACGGCGAGCCGGGCCAGCCGCGGGTCGTCGGCGTGCGCCAGGGCGTACGCGGCCCCGTCGTCGTCCCGCGCCGCCGCGACCGGGAACCAGCGCGGCGGCACCGCCTCGGCCGGCACGAAGCCGACCAGCGGCTCGGCGTCCTCCGGCTCGTCGATCCAGAGCTGGCAGGAACCGGGCCCGAACGGGCCGTCCCGCAGCACCGTCGGCGGCACCAGGTCCCAGCCGGCGGCCCGGGAGACCAGGTACGCGGACACCTCCCGGCCGGCGAGCGTCCCGTCCGGGAAGTCCCAGAGCGGCCGCTCGCCGCGGACCGGCTTGTAGACGCAGCGGGCCGTCAGGCCGTCCAGGGTGAGGATGCCGCGCAGGGTGGTGTTGGAGGCGTCGACCAGCCGCCCCTCCAGGTCCAGCTCACCGTCGCTGAGCAGTCGCAACGCGGCGGCGCCGTCCTGTCGGGGCTGGAGTTCCGACGAGGTCACCGGTGATAACCGTTGTGCCGCGGGCAGAGGTGACCCGCCGGGTCCAGCGGCTGGCCGCAGAGCGGGCAGGGCGGGCGCCCGGCGTTGACCACCCGGCGGGCACGCTCGATGAAGGCACGGGTCGCCGTGGGGGTCAGCCGGACCCGGAGCCGGTCGAGGTCGTCGTCCGGCTCGTCCGGGTCCTCGTCCTCGTCGTCGTCGGCGTCGCCCAGCTCGACCTCGACCTCCGCCTCCCCGACGGCGATCGCCTCGATCACCACGGTGGCGGTGTCCACGTCGAAGGCCAGGCCCAGCGTGCCGACCCGGAACTCCTCGTCGACCGGCGTGTCCAGCGGGTCGTTGTCGCCGACCGCGGGGGCCGTCTCCGGCAGGTCGACGCCGAACCGGCGCTGCGCCTCGGAGAGCAGCTCCTCCAGCTTCTCGGCGAGGAGGGACACCTGCACCTTCTCCAGCGCGACGCTGACCAGCCGGCCACCGCCACGCGCCTGGAGGAAGAACGTACGCTCCCCCGGCGGGCCGACGGTTCCGGCGACGAACCGCTCCGGCGGCTCGAAGGCGTGCACCTGGTGGGTCATACCCACGACCCTATCCGGAGGGCGAGAGCGTCGCGCAGCCCACCGACGCCGAATCCGCCCAGGGCGAAACGCCGGGGACCGCACAGGCGGTTCCCGGGCGTGGCGGGCCGACTCCTCGCGATCTGCCGGGTTCGCCGAATCGGCTCACGCCTCGCGCTCACGGTGTCGCCCCCGCGCCGCCGCCCACCGCCGCGTCCGAGTCCGCCTTCCGCGCCGCCCGCCGGCGCCGCTTGCGCGGTGGCGGCACCAGGCTGCCCAGGTCACCGCCGGTGTCGTTGAGCCGGACCAGGAACGGCCGCAGCGGCGTGTAGCGGATCGCGGTCACCGACGCCGGGTCCGCCACGATCCGCTGGAAAAGATCCAGGTGTACGCCCAGCGCGTCCGCCACGATGGCCTTGATCACATCGCCGTGGCTGCACGCCAGCCACACCGCCTCCGGCCCGTGCTCGGCGGAGACCCGGGCGTCCCAGGCGCGTACCGCCGCGACCGCCCGCGCCGCCATCGCCGCCATCGACTCCCCCTCGGGAAAGACGGCGGCGCTCGGGTGCTGCTGCACCACCGGCCAGAGCGGCTCCTTCGCCAGCTTTTTCAGCGGCTGGCCCTCCCAGCTGCCGTACCCGCACTCGATCAACCCCTCCTCGACGATCGGCTCGGCCTCCGGCAGGGCCAGTTCGAGGGTCTGCCGGCAGCGGATCAGCGGGCTGGTCACCACCGTCGCCAGGGGTAGCCCCTTCAGCCGCTCGCCGACCGCCGTGGCCTGGGCCCGACCGGTCTCGTCCAGCTCGACCGGTTGCCGGCCGGCCAGGCCGCCATCGGCGTTCGCGGTGGTCCGGCCGTGTCGCAGAAGCAGAAGGGTCGCCACGCCGCCCAGCCTAGGTGCTCACCATCGGCCGCCGTGCCCGGCTCCAGCCGGTCAACGCCCCCCGGTCTCAGACTCCGCGCAACATCGGGGAAGTTGCTGCCTCGCCGCGGCGGGAGGCAGCAGTTTCGCCGAACTTGAGCGGATCCTGGGGCAGGGCGGGCGCGGTTTGCGGCGTGTGGGGGTGTCGCGGGGGCCGGATGGCGCGACGTGCGGCGGGCCGGGTTGATCATGGCGGCTTCCCCCGGGGGCGGGTTGGAGTTATGTGCCCGATGTCCGGATGCCGGCCGGCGTCGCCGTCACGGGTGTAACGCCATGGAGGTCACCGGGGTCCGGAGACGTCCATGGCGTTCCACCGACGGGCCGGGCGGGTGAGCGGTGTGGTCGCCGGTGGGGTGTGGTGTCCGGTTTGGGGGTGTGACTGGGGGCATCCGGGGGTCGGAATGGTGGCCGGGGTGGGGTCGTTGTATCCGGTGAACGGCCGAGGAAGACCGCCCCGCCCGACGGGGTGACGGGCCCCGGGAATGGTGGTGGGTCGCCGGTCGTTACACATGGTCCCGGCGCCGCGAAGAGGCCCAGCCCCGCGAGCGTCGGATCCCCCTGAAAGACTTTCCCCCTTGTTTGAGCGCCTGACGGTGCTTGCGCACCCGCCGACCCCCCCGTCGGTGTGTGGTGTGCCAACCCCCGAATGGAGCTTTCCCATGAACACGATGCTGCGTAAGAGCGTTCTTGGTGTTGCTGGTCTGGCCTTCACCGGTGGTGTGTTCGCCGGTCCGATCGCCGCGCATGCTGAGGCTCGTCCCGTGGAGGGCAAGCCGGTCGCGGTCGCGGTGCAGGCGGACAAGCCGGACGCGGGCAAGCTGATTCCGCATGGTGTGCAGGGCGCCCAGTCGAAGATCACCCTGAACGGCGAGCAGGTGGCGAATGTGAAGGCGATCATCGCCGCGACGAAGAAGGCGGGTCTGCCGGAGCGGGCCGCGGTCATCTCGATCGCCACGTCGCTGCAGGAGTCGAAGCTGGAGAACCTGGGTCACCTCGGCGACCAGAATGACCACGACTCGCTGGGCCTGTTCCAGCAGCGCCCGAGTTCGGGTTGGGGTACGCCGGAGCAGATCACCAACCCCGAGTACTCGACCCTCGCGTTCGAGAAGGGCCTCAAGCAGGTCGACGGCTGGCAGGACATGCCGCTGACCCAGGCCGCGCAGACGGTGCAGGTGTCGGCCTACCCGGACGCCTACGCCCAGTGGGAGCAGCAGGCCGCCGACCTGGTCGCCCAGCACTGGAACAACTGACCCACACCCGAACAACACGCTGGCCGGCACCCCCACCACGGGGTGCCGGCCAGCGGCGTATCCGGGTCCTCAGGTCGCGCTGATCGTTCCGGTGAGCAGCAGGCACAGCACCAGGGTGCCGAGCGCCACCCGGTACAGCACGAAGAGGTACAGGGTGTGGTGGGCGACGTAGCGCAGCAGCCAGGCGATGGCCGCGTAGCCGATGGCGAAGGCGATCACCGTGGCGACGATCATCTGCGCCCCGCTCGGCGCGGCGGTGCCGGGCGCGGAGGGTTCGAAGACGTCCGGGATGCTGAACACGCCGGACAGCACCACCGCCGGGATGGCCAGCAGGAACGAGTACCGCGCCGCGGTCTCCCGGGTGAGGTTGAGCAGCAGGCCGAAGGTGAGCGTGCCGCCGGAGCGGGACACCCCGGGGATCAGCGCCATCGCCTGGGCGAAGCCCATGACCACGCCGTCGCGCATCCGGAAGTTCTCCAGCGTGCGGGTCTGCCGCCCCCAGTATTCGGCGAAGGCCAGCACCAGCGCGAAGAAGATCAGCGTGAAGGAGATCAGGTACAGGTTCCGGCCGGCGGTGCGGATCTGGTCCTTGAACAGCAGGCCGAAGAGCCCGATCGGGATGGTGCCGATGATGACGTACCAGCCCATCCGGTAGTCGAGGCTGGACCGGACCGACCGGTCGACCAGCCCGAGGAACCAGGTACGGATGATCCGCCAGATATCCTTGAAGAAGTAGATGAGCACGGCCGCCTCGGTGCCGAGCTGGGTCACCGCGGTGAACGACGCGCCGGCGTCCCGGCCGAAGAAGATCGCCGAGGTGATCCGCAGGTGCCCGGAGGACGAGACGGGCAGGAATTCCGTGAGCCCCTGGACGATGCCCAGGACGATGGCCTCGACCCAGGTCACTCGCCGACTCCGGACAGTTCGAGGGCCTCGGCGACGGTACGCAGGGTCTGCACGCCACTCTCCCGGTCGGCGGCGAACAGCGTCACCGACAGGGTGGTCACGCCGGCGGCGGCGTAGTCCCGCATCCGCTCGGCGATGCGCTCCTTCGGCCCGAGCAGCGAGGTGCGGTCGATGAACTCCATCGGCACCGCGGCGGCCGCGTCGCGCTGCCGCTTGGCCAGGTAGAGGTCCTGCACCTCGCGGGCGGCGTCGCCGTAGCCCATCCGGGTGGCGAGCTGGTTGTAGAAGTTCTGCTGCCGGCTGCCCATCCCGCCCACGTACAGCGCGGCGTACCAGCGGACCAGCTCGGCGCAGCTGGCGATGTCGTCGCCGACCACCACCGGCACCGACGGGACCACGTCGAAGCCGGCCAGCTCCTTGCCGACCCTGGCCCGCCCGGCCCGCACGGAGGCCAGCTGCTCCTCGGCGAACTCCGGGGCGTAGAAGACGGCCAGCCAGCCGTCGGCGATCTCGCCGGCCAGCTCCAGGTTCTTCGGCCCGACCGCGGCCAGGTAGATCGGGATGTGCTCGCGCGGTGGGTGGAAACCCAGCCGCAGCGCCTTGCCCGGCCCGTCCGGCAGCGGCAGGGTGTAGTGCTCGCCGTCGTACGCGACCTCCTTGCGGGCGATCGCCAGCTTCACGATGTCGACGTACTCCCGGGTCCGGGCGAGGGGCTTGGCGAACCGGACCCCGTGCCAGCCCTCGGAGACCTGCGGGCCGGACACCCCCAGGCCGAGCCGGAACCGGCCGCCGGAGAGCGCGTCGATGGTCGCCGCCGTCATCGCGGTCATCGCCGGGGTTCGGGCGGGGATCTGCATGACCGCGCTGCCCACGTCGATCCGCTCGGTCTGGCCGGCCATCCAGGCCAGCATGCTCGGCGAGTCGGAGCCGTAGGCCTCCGCGGCCCACACCACCGAGTAGCCGAGCCGGTCCGCCTCCTGGGCCAGAGCCAGGTGGTCGGCGGGCGTGCTCCACGCCGTCTGGTATCCGAGGCTGAGCCCGAGTCGCACTGGTCCTCCCACCATCCGCACCACAGGTCGCATCAGGTTACGCAATGCGGGTGGCGGAGCCGATCACCGGCTCACCCCGAACAGGCCACACCCGGCCCGAGGATGGAGCAGGAAGTTGACTCCGGGCGAGGATATCCGTGACGGCAGGTTCGAAATAAGGTTCACCCATGCAACAGCGACCGCTCGGCCGAAGCGGGCTGGCGGTTTCGCGGCTCGCGCTCGGCACCATGACCTGGGGACGGGACACCGACGCCGACGACGCGGCCGCCCAGCTGAAGAGCTACCTGGACGCGGGCGGCAACCTGGTGGACACCGCCGACGTGTACGCCGACGGCGACGCCGAGTCGGTGATCGGGTCGCTGCTGGGCAGCCTGGTCCCCCGCGACGACCTGCTCATCGCCACCAAGGCGGGGCTGCGGCCGGGCAGCGGCCGCCGCCGGGACAACTCCCGCGGCCACCTGCTGCGCACCCTGGATGCGTCGCTGCGCCGGCTCGGCGCCGACCACGTGGACCTCTGGCAGGTGCACGGGTACGACCCGGACACCCCGCTGGAGGAGACCCTCGCCGCTCTGGACCACGCGGTGTCCAGCGGGAAGGCCCGGTACGTGGGGGTGTCGAACTTCTCCGGCTGGCAGACCGCCCGCGCCGCCGCCTGGCAGGCCGCCTGGCCGGGCCGGGCCCCGGTGGTCGCCGCCCAGGTGGAGTACTCGCTGCTGGAGCGGGGCGTGGAGCGCGAGGTGCTGCCCGCCTGCGAGGCGCTGGGGCTGGGCGTGCTGCCCTGGTCGCCGCTGGGCCGCGGGGTGCTCACCGGCAAGTACCGCAACGGCCGCCCGGCGGACTCCCGGGCCGCCTCGCCGCACTTCGAGCGGTTCGTCACTCCGTACCTGGAGCCGCGCTGCTCCAGCATCGTGGAGGCGGTCGCCACGGCCGCCGGCGGGCTGGGCGTGTCGCCGATGGAGGTGGCGCTGGCGTGGATCCGGGACCGGCCCGGGGTGACCGCGCCGATCCTCGGCGCCCGCACCGTCGGGCAGCTGCTCGGCGCGCTCCAGGTGGAACGGATGACGCTGCCGGAGGAGATCGTCACCGCGCTGGACGACGTCTCGGCGGTGCCGGTCGGCTACCCGGAACGGGACGGCTGAGCCGAGCCGCCGCCCGACACGCGATTCAGCTCACCGTCCGGGGGTGGCGGCGGGCTTCCGGGCTGGGCAGCATAGGGGTCATGGACTACGAATACGCGCCGCTGCGGTTGCCCGCGAATGTCGACCGGTTGACCGCCGCGGCGCAGCTGGCGATCCAGGCGGAGTTCTCCGGTTGGGAGTTGGCCCGGGTGCGGCTGTACCGGGACGGAACGCGGCAGGTGATGCTGCGCCGTCGCCGGGTGAACCAGCCGCAGCCGGGCCTGTCGTACTGAGGACGTACCCAGGGACGACGGCACCCCGCGGGCCCGCACCGCACGGTCGGGCCCCGGGGGCGTCACGGCCTAGTGGGCGTGGTCGTGTTCGTCGTCGAGCTCCAGGAACGGGTGCTCGTCGAGCCGGCCGACCAGGCGGTCGTCGGCGGCCGGCTGGAACGGGCCGACCGGGTCGTCGTCGTCGAACGACTCCAGGTCGACCGGGGTGCCGACCTCGCTGACCATGACCACGCCGTCGAGCGGCTCCAGCTCGGGCACGTCCAGCGCGCTGAGCGAGCCGTCGCCGCTCTGCAGCAGCTCCAGCACCGCCTCGCCGACGCCCTCGACAGGGGCCGGCTCGTCCTCATCCGGGGTGCCCTCGCGGCGGGCCGCCTCGGCCGCCCGGATTAGGGCGGAGACGCTCGGCACCCGGTAGTCGCGGCGCTGCCGCACCGAGATGACCCGCGGGTGCGGGTCGGTGGCCTCGACGCCCTCGACGCCGCCGAAGCGCTCGTCGGCCTCGTTCGGGTCGATCGACTCGACGTCCCAGGGGGTCACCTCGCCGAAGGCGTCGAGCAGCTGCTCGTCGTACGCGAAGGAGGCGTTGTTCAAGGCGACGTACGCCTGCCAGACGGCGTCGTCGTCGATCCGGCCCTGGGCGGCGCGGACGGCGGCCAGGTGGGCGCGGGCCGCGTCGATCACCCGCTCGAGGGCGGCGTCCAGCTCACCGTGCTGGTCGGTCATGTGAGGCAGTCCCTTCCGATAGGGGATTCCGCGCCGACGGGTGACGCGACGGACACGGTTAGCAGTTGCGGAGAAACCGGTCGAGAACCCGCACGCCGAACTGTAGTCCGTCGACCGGGACCCGCTCGTCGATGCCATGGAACAGCCCGGAGAAATTGAGGTCGGCGGGCAGCCGCAGCGGCGCGAAGCCGAAGCAGCGGATGCCGAGCGGGGAGAACGCCTTGGCGTCGGTCCCGCCGGAGAGCATGTACGGCACCGGGCGGGCGCCCGGGTCCTCGGCGCGCAGCGCGGCGGACATCGCGGCGACCAGATCGCCGTCGAAGGTGGTCTCCAGGGCCGGCTGGCGCTGGACGTACTCGATGTCGATGTCCGGTCCGACCAGCTCGCGCAACTGCTGCTCCAGCAGCTCCGACTGCCCGGGCAGGCTGCGGCAGTCGATGGTGGCGGTGGCCCGGCCGGGGATGACGTTGTCCTTGTAGCCGGCGTTGAGCCGGGTCGGGTTGGCGGTGCTGCGAATGGTGGCGCCGACGATGTTGGCGATCGGCCCCAGCTTGGCGATCGCGGTCTCCGGGTCGTCCGGGTCGATCTCGATGCCGAGGACGTCGGCGACCTCCGCCAGGAACGCGCGCACGGTGGCGGTGAGCGTCACCGGGAAGCGGTGCCGCCCGATCCGGGCCACCGCCTCGGCCAGCGCGGTGACCGCGTTGTCGTCGTGGATGAACGAACCGTGGCCGGGGCGGCCCTTGGCGTGCAGCCGCAGCCAGTCGATCCCCTTCTCGGCGGTCTCGATGAGGTAGAGCCGGGTGGCCTCGTCGACCGAGTACGAAAAGCCGCCCACCTCGCCGACCGCCTCGGTGCAGCCGTCGAAGAGGTGCCGGTGCCGCTCCGCCAGGAACCGCGCGCCGTAGTCGCTGCCGGCCTCCTCGTCGGCGGTGAACGCGAGCACGATGTCGCGGGACGGGCGGACGCCGGTGCGCTGCCAGCCGCGGACCACGGCGAGCACCATCGCGTCGAAGTCCTTCATGTCGATCGCGCCGCGGCCCCACAGGTAGCCGTCGCGGACCTCGCCGGAGAACGGGTGCACCGACCACTCGTCGGGGTCGGCCGGCACCACGTCGAGGTGGCCGTGCACCAGCAGCGCGTCCCGGCCCGGGTCGGTGCCCGGGATGCGGGCGACCAGGTTGGCCCGGCCGGGCGCGGACTCGTGGATCTCCGCGTCGACGCCGACCTCGGCGAGCTTCTCCGCGACGTACTCCGCCGCGCGGCGTTCCCCGACGCTGGTGTCGTTGTCCCCGGTGTTGGTCGTGTCGATGCGCAGCAGGTCGCGGCAGAGGTCCACGACCTCGTCGGTGGGGTTCGGTCGGGCGGGGGTGGCGTCGCTCGTCATCGCTTCTTCATACCAGCCGGCCCGGACGTCCGACCCACCCCCGCCGGGCGGCGGTTTCGCGGATCGCGCGGACGGGTACCGCCGCACCGTCCCGGACCACCACACCCGTCGATCGGCTGTCCCGGGCCGCGGCGCGGCGTCAGACGCGCCGAGCCCGGACGGCCTCAGGACGCCACCAGTCGAGGAGGGCGCCATGACCGTTCCCCTGCCCCCGTTGCCGCCCGCCGCCGACGACGCGTACCGGCCGGGTGGGCGGAGCCTGGCCGACATCGTGGACCGGGAGCACCGGGCGCTGCTCGGCCTGGCCGAGCAGGTCATCGACGCGCGGCTGACGGCCGAGCGCCGGCGGGAGGTGCTGGACGTGCTCACCGCCGCGGTGTCCCGGCATCTCTCCGCCGAGGAGCAGTACCTCTTCCCCGCCGCCCGGGCCGCCGTGCCGCAGAGCTCCGACCTGGTGGATCGGGAGATCGAGGCGGACGCCGCGCTGCTGACCGCCCTGAAAGGACTGTCCGGGGCCGACGACGCGGCGCTCGCCGACGTGGCCGACCGGGTGGCCCGGCACGTCAGCCGGGTCGCCGCGCTCGTCACTCCGCTGCGGGAGGTGGCGACCGACGCCGAGCTGATCCGGCTGGGCAACCGGTGGGAGATCGCCGAGGAGGCGGCGCCGACCCGGCCGCACCCGGGCACCCCGGCCACCCCGCCGTGGAACAAGATCGTGGAGCCGGCGGTCGGCGTGCTGGACAAGGTCCGGGACGCGGTGACCGGCCGGCGTACCCACCTGTCGGATCTGGAGCGCCCGCGCGGCCACTGAGCCCAGTGGATCGACCGATCGGCATGCGCCGATGGCGGGACGCCCCTTCCGCGCGCCGCTTCGTGGTCCTACCGTCACCGTATGAATCTGGAGCTGCGACACCTGCGGGTGGTCTGCGCGATCGCCGAGACGGGCAGCGTAACCAAGGCCGCCTCCACCCTCGGCCTGGCCCAGCCGGCGTTGACCGCCCAGCTCCAGCGCATCGAACGGGCCCTCGGCGGGCCGCTCTTCGAGCGGGACCGCCGGGGTGCCCGGCCCACCCCGCTGGGTGAGCTGGTGCTCGACCGGGCCCGGGTGCTGCTGCCGGCGATGAAGGGGCTGCAGGACGAGGCGGCCCGGCTGGCCGGCGCGGGCGACCCCCTGCGGCGGTACCGGTTCGGTGGGGTGAACAGCCCGATCCTCGGCCGGCTGGTGCACCGGCTCGCCGCCGAGCAGCCCGAGGTGCAGATCACCACCTACGCCTCCTGGTCGGTGGACGAGCTGGCCCAACTGGTGGCCGGCGGCCGGCTCGACTTCGCGCTCACCGGCGTGTGCGGCGACGCCACGCCGTCGGCCGAGTTCGGGCTGAGCTGGCGGGAGGTCGCCGTGGACCCGGTCTTCGTGCTGCTGAAGCAGACCCACCCGATGGCCGACCGGGACGAGATCCGCCTGGTGGACCTGCACCGCGAGCAGTGGGTGGCGGCGCCGGGCGACGGCTGCTTCGGCGACTGCTTCGCCGCCGCCTGCGCCCGCGCCGGGTTCACCCCCCGGAAGGTGTACGAGGCGGACGTGCGCGGCTGCCTGGACCTGGTCGACGCGGGCGAGGTGGTGGCGCTGTGCCAGGCCACCTTTCGTCCGGTCGCCGGCCTGGTGACCCGCCGGCTGGCGGGGGCGCCGCTGCGCTGGCGGCTGCTGCTCGGCTGGCACCCGGACGCGCCGGCCGCCCGGGTCGCCGAGACGGTGCTGGAGACGGCGGTGGCCGCGTACACCGACGCCCTGGCCAACCACCCGGACTACCTGGCCTGGCTGCTGCGCCACCCGGACTTCGGGGCGCAGGCGGCGACGGCCGGCGGGGTGCGAAGCGCCTGAACGCGGGTATCACGCCGGCATGACTGACCTGTACCCCGCCGCCGACCAGCGGGAGCTGCTGCGCCAGGCGGCCGCCGCGCACACCGCCGCCGCCGCCGACGTCGAGACCTTCCTGCGCCGGCTGCCCGAGGTGCCCGAGCCGGCGGACATCACCGAGTACGCCAACCTGCTCAGCCGCGAGGAACGTGCCCGCGCCGACCGCGAGGCGGCGGCCGACGCCGCCGGCCTCCAGCTCCCGAGCCTCGAATCCGAGTACGAGTAGCCCTGCTCCGCTCCGTCAATCATGAGGTTGGCGCACCCGGACCGGCGGGTCGGGGTGGCCAACCTCATGATTGACGCCGTGTGCCTGTAGGGATCGACGCCGCGCCCGTCGGGGCACGGCGTCGCGGTGCGGTCAGCGTTCGATGAGGACGTCGTGGCCGAGGTCGAGCAGGGAGTGCCGCCACTCGTCGTCGGCGTTGCCGCGGCGCGGCTTCTCCGCGGTGAGCGCCCGGATCCGCTCGATGGCGTCCTGCATCACCTCGATGTCCTCCGGAGTGAGGTCCACCTTTCGCTTGGTCAGCACGTGGAGGATCTGCCGGCCGGGCTCGGGCAGGTCGAGGTCCGGGTTCGGACCGAACGCCTCCTCCCCCGACCCACGGGTCAGCAGCCACTGCCGCAACTTCTCGGAGGGGACGTTCACCTCGGCGTGGAAGTCGTCCCAGATCACCTCGACCTCGGGGTCGAGTCGCGCCTCGCGTACCATCACGCCTCCTCTGCCGGCGGCGGCCCGGACGGCGTCCGGTCGCCCTCACCCTGCTCGCTCTGCTGCTTCAGGCCCTCCGGCGGCACCTTGACCCGGGACGGGTTCGCCGTCGGGGGCGCGACGATCGGCTCGCTGCGTTCCGTGTCCTCCCGGGTCTCCTCGGGTTCGGTCATCTCCGCCCTCCGCTCCGTCCGGGCTGGGCCGTCCTGGCTCATCGGGGGTGGGACGTGGTCGCGGCGGTGTAGCCGCGGTCACTGGCGCCCACTTCGAAGACGAGCTGCCCGTCCCGCGCGTCCACGGCGACCTTCTGCCCCGGGGAGATCTCGTTCTCCAACAGCATGCGGGAGAGCCGGTTGTCCACCTCCCGCTGGATCACCCGGCGCAGCGGCCGGGCGCCGAACTCGGGCTGGTAGCCGTGCTCGGCCAGCCAGTCGATGCCGGCGGTGGTGAAGTCGACCTGGATGTCCTGCGCGTGCAGCCGGCGGCGGGTCTCCTCCAGCAGCAGCTCGGTGATCTCCCGCAGCTGCTCGGCCTCGAGCCGCTGGAAGATGATCACCTCGTCGATCCGGTTGATGAACTCGGGCCGGAAGTTCTCCTGCAGCCGCCGCATCAGCCGTTCCCGCAGCTCGCTGGCCTCCTGCTGGCCGGGCTCGCCGGTGGCGAAGCCGACCGTGCGCTGGGTGCCGGTGATCAGTTCCGAGCCCAGGTTGCTCGTCATGATCAGTACGGTGTTCTTGAAGTTCACCGTGCGGCCCTGGCTGTCGGTGAGCCGGCCGTCGTCGAGCACCTGGAGCAGGATGTTGAACACGTCCGGGTGGGCCTTCTCGATCTCGTCCAGCAGCACCACCGCGTACGGGCGGCGACGGACCGCCTCGGTGAGCTGGCCGGCCTCCTCGTAGCCGACGTATCCGGGCGGCGCGCCGACCAGCCGGCTGACCGTGTGCCGCTCCTGGAACTCGCTCATGTCCACCCGGACCATCCGGTCCGCCTCGCCGAAGAGCGCCTCGGCGAGGGCCCGGGCCAGCTCCGTCTTGCCGACACCCGTGGGGCCGAGGAAGAGGAAGCTGCCCATCGGCCGGTTCGGGTCGGCCAGGCCGGTACGGGAGCGGCGCACCGCCTCGGCGACGGCGCTGACGGCCTCGTCCTGGCCGACCACCTTCTCGTGCAGGTGACCCTCCAGGCGCAGCAACCGGTCGCGTTCCTCCTCGGTGAGCTGGTTGACCGGGATGCCGGTGGCCCGGGAGACCACCTCGGCGATCTCCTTCGGCCCCACCTCCGGCACGTGGTTGGGGCCCTCGTCACCACGGGCGCGCCGGATCTGGTCCTCCAGCTCGGCGGTCCGGTCGCGCAGCTGGGAGGCCCGCTCGTACTGCTCGTCGGAGACCGCCTGCTCCTTGTCCCGGCGTACCTCGTCGAGCTGCTGCTCCAGCTCACGCACGTCGGCGGCCGGGGTACGGGTGCGCAGCCGGACCCGGGCGCCGGCCTGGTCGATCAGGTCGATCGCCTTGTCCGGCAGGTACCGGTCGGTGATGTACCGGTCGGACAGCTCGGCGGCGGCCACCAAGGCCTCGTCGGTGAACCGCACCTGGTGGTGGGCCTCGTAGCGGTCGCGCAGGCCGCGCAGGATGGCGATGGTGTCCTCGACGCTGGGCTCGGGCACCAGCACCGGCTGGAACCGGCGGGCCAGCGCGGCGTCCTTCTCGATGCTGCGCCGGTACTCGTCCAGCGTGGTCGCGCCGATCACCCGCAGCTCGCCGCGGGCCAGGGCCGGCTTGAGCATGTTGGACGCGTCCATGCCACCCTCGCTGCCGGCGCCACCCGCGCCGACCAGGGTGTGGATCTCGTCCAGGAAGATGATCAGCTCCTCCCGGTGGGCGCGGATCTCGTCGATCACCTTCTTCAGTCGTTCCTCGAAGTCGCCCCGGTAGCGGGTGCCGGCCACCAGGCCGGCCAGGTCGAGTTGGATGACCCGCTTGCCGATCAGGGTCTGCGGCACGTCGCCGTCGCAGATCCGCTCGGCGAGCCCCTCCACGATGGCGGTCTTGCCGACGCCGGCTTCACCGATCAGCACCGGGTTGTTCTTGGTCCGCCGGGACAGGATCTCCACGGCCTGCTCGATCTCGTCGGCCCGGCCGATCACCGGGTCGATCTGGTCCATCCGGGCCAGCTCGGTGAGGTCCTGACCGTACTGGTCCAGGGTGGGGGTGCCCCGGTCCGGCTTCGGGCCCGTCATCGGGCCGCGTTCGGCGCTGGCCGCCTGCAACGACTCGGGCTGGATCCGGCCGGCGGCGAGCATCCGGCCGGCCGGCGACTCCGGGTTGAGCGGCAGGGCCATCAGGATGTGCTCGGGACCGATGTAGTTCGCGCCCATCGCCCGGGAGAGCTGGTGCGCGTCGAGCAGCGCCCGCTTGGCCGCCGGGGTGAGCGACAGGTTCGGCGGCACCTCGCCCCGCGGCGCCCCCTCGCCCCGGCCGCCGAGGGCGTTGACCAGCGCGTCCGGGTCGGCGCCGGCCCGGCGTACCAGGTCGCGCAGCGGCTCCCGTTGCAACGCCGCCCAGAGCAGGTGGTCGGTGTCCAGGTCGTTGCTGTGCTTCTGGGCGGCCCGGCGGGCCGCGTCGGCGAGCATCTCCCGCGCGTCGGCGGTCATCAGCCGGGTGATGTCGACCCGGTGCGCCGGCCGGCGTCCCCCCTCGCCCCGGCCGAAGTACCGGGCCAGGAACTCGTCCCACGGGTCGTTGCCGAAGTCACCGGGTCCCATCATCTCTGTCCTCCGCAGTCGGTCGGCACGGCCGGGGCGCGACATGGCGCGGCACGGTCGGCGGTGGCTACCCGGCGGTCGGCGCGACAAACGCGGCGGGCCGGGCGCGGGGCCCCGGCCGGCCCGGGTGGCAGGCTGGGGTCATGGAGACCAGGCCGCTGCTGATCGTCGACGGCGCGAACGTGGTGGGCTCCCGCCCGGACGGCTGGTGGCGGGACCGGGCCGGGGCCGCCGCCCGGCTGCGCGACGCGCTGGTGCCGCTGGCCGAGGCCGGCGTACCCCCGGAGCTGCCGCCCCCGGTGGAGGTGGTGCTGGTGCTGGAGGGCGCGGCGCGGGACGTGCCCGCGGTGCCCGGTGTCACCGTTGTGGCCGCGCCGGGCTCCGGCGACGACACCATCGTCGACCTGGTCGCGGCGGCGCCGGACCGGCGCCGGGTGGTGGTCACCGCCGACCGGGAGCTGCGGTCCCGGGTGGGCACGCTGGGCGCCGAGGTGTACGGCCCGCGCCGGCTGCCCCGCTGAGCTGGCCGCCGACGGGACCGGTTGTCCCACCGGCGGGACCATCCGCGAGCGGCCACCCGGGCTCTTCCCGCACGTCAAGGGCACAATCGGACAGCGGGGCAGGAACACCGCGAGGGCGGATGTTCGTCCACCCGTCGGGATGGGTTGTAATGGAGATCTCCCTTGCCCCCAGGAGGTCCCCCGTGGCGAGCGTCGCCGAGCTGAAGGCAGCCATCGATGTCGCCCTCCAGCAGATAGGTGACGGGCAGACAGCCGTGCACGCGGCCGGCGAGAAGCTGGCCGAGGCGCAGCAGACCCTGGCCGGCGCGTTGGAGGGCAGCGGGCACGAGACCGTCGAGGCGGCCCAGGCGTCGCTGACCCAGGCCGCCCAGGAGCTGGAGGAGTGCCTCTCCGCCACCCTGGTCGCGGTCGAGCAGGCGCAGCTCTACGTCGCCACGCTCTGAAGGGCCGGCCGTGTCCATCGTCGAGGACATCGGCGCGCAGGTCCGCGCCGCCGCCGAGGAACTGCCGCTCGCCCCGCTCGCCCTGGCCCTGGAGAAGCTCGGCCAGGCCACCGAGCGGCTGCGCTGGGTGCGCCAGGAGTCGGCCAACCCGATGGGGGTGCCGGAGCTGTCCGCCGCGACCGAGCACGTCGAGACCGCCACCCACACGCTGCGGGTGGCCCAGGAGCAGCTGTCCGCGTACCTGGCCGCGATCGGGCTGGCCGCCGACGGTTCACCCGCTCCGACCGGGGAGCGGCGCCGGCCGCAGCACGACGCGCCCCGCGGCGGCGTCCCGCCGGCCACCCCGGGCGGCGCCCCCGAGCCGGAGCAGCCGGCCATGCGGCGCTGGTGGGCGGTGCGGGTGGCCGAGCTGACCGGCGGCCGGGAGGGCGCGCCGGACGCGCCGGACGACCGGGTCGGCGACTCCCGGGAGCTGCTGCGCCGGGTGGTCACCGGGGTCCGCTCCGGGGACCGGGACCGGCTGCACCGCGAGCTGCGCGCCGCGCACGCCGACGTCGGGCTGGGGCTGGCCGCGATCGCCCCGCCGATGCTGCGCGACCTGGCCGGCGAGCTGCTCGGGCACCCGCCCCGCGCGGACGACCTGGGCCGGCTGCGCCGGGAGCTGGACGGGCGGGTCCGGGACCTGCTGCCCGGGCTGCCGCCGCCGGTGCTGGACACCCTGCTGACCCGGGTCTGCCGGATGCCCCCGCCGCGCCGTCCCGGCGACGAGCAGCAACCGCACGCGGCCGACCCGGCGGTCACCGCCGGGGTGGTCACCGGGGTGCTGCTGGACCGGCTCGGGCGGGACCTGCCCAAGGACGCCGACGAGCGGGAGTCGACCCGTGGCTGATGTCCGCGCCCAACTGGTGACGCGGGTCCGGGGAATGCTCTCCGAGGCCCTCGGCGCGACCCGCAACCGGCTGGCCGCCGCCGACGCCGAGCTGGCCGCCGGCCGGGAGCGGCTGACCCGGGTGCGGCGCGCCGCGGCCGCCGTACCGGAGCGGGTGGGTGCCGCCCGCGACCGCCGGCTGGCCGAGATCGACGCCCGGCACACCCGGCACATCGGCGAGCTGGCCCGGCGGGCCGCCGCGGCGGCCGAGCGGGAGGCCCCCGGCGCGGCGTCCGCGCCCTGGGACCGGTGGCGGTCGACGCCCGCCGGCCGGGCCGAGACCCCCGGGGCGGTCCGGGTCGGCACGGTCCGCATCCCCGGCGCCGAACCGGTGCCGGCCCTGGTGCCGCTGCTGGACGCCGGCCACGTGCAGCTGGCCGGCAGCGACCGCGACGGGATCGCCGCGGTGGTGCCCGCGCTGCTGTTGCGTTCGATTGGCCGCGCCGACCCCGGCACGGTCCGGCTCTTCGGGTACGACCCCGAGCACCTCGGCGGGGGGCTGGCCGGGTTCGCCCCGCTCGGCGCCGCCGGGCTGCTCACCTTCGTCGGCCCCGGCGGGCTGGGCCGGTTGCTGGACGACCTGGTGGAGCAGATCCGCCGGATCAACGAGACCGTGCTCGCCGGCGAGTACGCCTCGCTGCGCGCGCTCGCCGCGGCGACCGGCCGCCGGCCGGAGCCGTGGCGGGTGGCGGTGCTGCTCGGCGGCGACGAGCTGTCCCGGCACGAGCGCGGCCAACTGGACCGGGTGGTCCGCACCGGCGCGGCCTGCGGCGTGCACCTGGTGGTCCGCGGCATCGACCTGCCGGACGATCCGACCGTCACCCGGGTGGTGGTGGAGCCCGACGACGCCCGGATCGCCGGGCTGCCCGTGGTGCTCGACGCGCCGCCGCCGGCCCCCCTGGTCACCGAGACCTGCCGCGAGGTGGCGTCCCGGGTCAACGCCGGCCCTCCGCCGGCGCCCTTCACCGACCTGCTCCCCCCGCCCGAGGAGTACTGGCGGGAGGACTCGGCGCACGGGCTGGCCGCGCCGATCGGCGAGGGCCCGCACGGGCGGCCGGTGCTGCTCACCCTCGGCGACTACCCGCCGCACGCGCTGATCGGCGGCCCCTCCGGCACCGGCAAGACCAACCTGATCTTCGCCTGGATCGGCGCGCTCGCCTCCCGCTACTCCCCCGCCGAGCTGGAGTTCTACCTGCTCGACTTCAAGGAGGGGGTGTCCTTCGCCCGGTTCGCCCAGGGCCGGCGGGACCCGAGCTGGCTGCCGCACATGCGGCTGGTCGGCATCAACGTCAACACCGACCGGGAGTTCGGGCTGGCCCTGCTGCGCTTCCTCGCCGAGGAGCTGCGCCGCCGCGCGGACGCCGCGAAGAAGCACGAGGTCACCAAGCTGGCCGAGCTGCGCGCGGTGGACCCGACCGGGCACTGGCCCCGGATCGTCGCGGTGGTCGACGAGTTCCAGGCGCTGCTCGCCGGCCGGGACGTGGTGGCCCGGGAGGCCGCCGACCTGCTGGAGGACCTGGCCCGGCGGGGCCGGTCGCAGGGTATCCACCTGGTGCTCGCCTCGCAGGACGTCCGCGGCATCGAGGCGCTCTGGGGGCGGCCCGCGCTGGTCGCCCAGTTCACCCTGCGGATCGCGCTGCCCAAGGCGCTGCGCATCCTGGCCGAACGCAACGACGCGGCGCAGTCGCTGCCCCGGCACCACGCCGTGGTCAACGCCGAGTCCGGGCTGGTCGAGGGGAACGAGGTGGCCCGCATCCCGTCGGCCAGCGACTGGGAGACCTGGAGCGAGCTGCAGCACCGGCTGTGGCGGATGCGCCCGCAGGACGCCGCCCCGGCCCGGCTCTTCGACGGCGACGCGATTCCCCGGCTGGCTGACGCGCCGGACTTCCGCGCGCTGACCACCCCCGAGCAGGGGGTGCCGCGCAGCCCGGTGGCGCTGCTCGGCGAGATCATCGACGTGCAGGCCCGCTCGGCGGCGCTCCGGCTGCCCCGGGCCCCCGGGCGCAACCTGGCCGTGCTGGGCACCCGGGTCGACGAGGCGTGCGCGGTGCTCGACGCCGCGGCCCGGTCACTCGCCCGCCAGCACCGTCCCGGCACCGCCCGGTTCTCCATCGCCTGCCTCGACCCGGACGCCGACCCGGCCGCCCGCGCCCTCTACGAGGACCTGGCCGACGACGCCGCCTGGTACGACGAGGAGACGGTGCCCGAGCTGATGGCCGAGGTGGGCGACGCGCTCGGTGCGCCGGGCACCCCGAACACCCCGCACTACCTGCTGCTGTACGCGGTCGACGCGGCGGCCGGTCAGCTCGCCGGGAAGGTGGGCCGGCGGACCGGGCTGGAGCAGCTGCGCCGCATCCTGCACGACGGGCCGGAACGCCGTACGCACGTGCTGGCCTGGTGGCGGGGGGTGGCCCGGATGCGGGCCGACCTGGGCGGCCCGGCCGCCCGGATCGAGAACATCGGCGCCTGGGTGGCGCTGGACGTGCAGGGTGCCGAGCTGGGCTCCTCGCTGTACCCGGGCACCGGCGGCCCGGACTGGTACCCCCGGCCGTGGCGGGGTCTCTACTTCGACCGGGCAGTGCACCGCACCGGCCAGGTGATCATCCCCTATGGTCCCTCCCGATGAACGAACCGGTGACCAGTGAGACGTACGCCGCCCAGATCCGTCGGCTCGCCGAGCTGACCGCCCGGGTGGCCGGCCAGCGCGCCGAGGCGCACACCTGGTACGCGCAGCAGTGCGCCGCCGCCGACCGGGCCGTGGCCGAGGCCACCGCGCAGGTCCGGCAGGCCGAGGCGGAGGTGGCCGAGGCCCGCGACCTGGTCGAACGGGTCGACGCCGAGACCACCCACCTGTGGGGACAGCTACGGGCCCGAATCGGCGCGGGCGGGCGGCGGCTGGGCGATCCCCCCGGGCCGGCCCGGGACGCCGCCGGCGACCCGGTGCCGCTGCTGCACGGGGTACGCGAGCTGCTGGACCGCACCCGCCAACCGGGCGAGCTGCCCGGCTCGGCCAACCCGTTGCTGGTGGCCTGCGGGATCGGCGGCGCGGTCGTCGCGTACGCCCTGGGCCTGGCCGCCCGGGCGCTGGGGTACGGCTCGGGTGGTGACCTGGCGGTCGGCATGCCGGTGCTGGCGTTGGTCGTCACGCTGCTCGGCCCGCTGGTCGGACTGGCCCCGGCCCGGCTGATCGCCGACCGCCGGCACGCCGTGCTCACCCCGCGACCGATGCTCGTGGTGGCCGGCGCGGGTCTGGTGACGACGCTCCTCCTGCTCGCCCTCGCCCCCCGCTGACCGGTTGATCGACGGAGCCTTCCCGATCGGCTAGCGTGCGGGCGTGGGATCGACGGTGACCGAAGCGACGGATCCGTGGTGCCTGCGCGCGGGCGAGAGCGCGGAGCTGTTGCGCGGCCACCCGTGGCGGCGGTTCGTGGTGCTGGGCGACAGTGTCGCCGAGGGCATGTGCGAGCCGGTCGACGGGTACCCGGACCTGCAGTGGGCCGACCGGATTGCCGCCGAGCTGCGGGCCGTCCAACCTGGACTGGCGTACCTGAACCTGGGGCGGCGGGGGCTGCGGGCGGGCGAGGTGCGGGCCGAACAGCTCGGCCCGGCGCTGGACTTCCGCCCCGACCTGGCGCTGGTGGTCTGCGGTGGCAACGACGCCTTCCGGACCGGGTACGACCCGGAGGACGTGGACGCGGAACTGACCGCGATGATCACGGCGTTGCGGGACGCCGGCGCGGACGTCATCACCGTCGGCATGTTCGACGTCTCGCACAGCCCGGCCGTGCCGGCGGCGCTGCGGGCTGGACTGGGTGAGCGGATGCGCCTGCTCTCCGGGCACACCGCCAGGCTGGCCGAACGGCTCGGCACCCTGCACGTGCACCTCACCGACCATCCGATGGTGGCCGACCCGTCCCTCTACAGCAGCGACGGCCGGCACGGCAGCGCCCGCAGCGACGCCATCGCCGCCGCCGAGGCCCTCCGGGTGCTGGGTGTGGCCATCGACCAGGGGCGGTGATGGGCGCATGGTTCCCAGACCTGGCCTGGTTGTTCTACAGTCGGCCGCACCTGCGGAAGGAAGGCCGCTCATGAACGACCGCGACGCGACGGCCCTGGAGCTGGCCGACCGGCGCACGTCTGTCGGCCTTCCCTGGGCGGCGGTCCGGTCGGCGGTGATCCGCTACCCCGGTCCGTTCGCCACCCTCCGGGTCACCCTTCACCCCGGCGTGCCGGCACCACCACCCGGCGCCCGGCAGCCACGCGTACGCGCCGGCCACCCCACCTACCAGGTGCATGTCGGCACCATGCGCCCGTCTCCGGCGGTCCTGCGCGCGGCCCTGGCCCAGCACCCCGCACAGGAGGCTGCCGCACCGCCCTGGTGAGGTTCGGACGGGTCAGGGCCTTGTCAGCGGGACGGCAGCCGGGCGAGGATGCGGTCCGTCGCGTGGTCGGCGATGGAGCGGATGAAGGCGCGGTCGGGGAAGTCGCCGTCGAGCAGGCGCAGCGGACCCTCCACCAGGGACAGGTCCAGCGCCAGGCGGTAGAGGCGCAGGCGGGCCTCGTCCAGATCGTCGGCGGCCAGGTGGTGGTAGGTGTCGCCGAAGCGCAGCTCCAGGAAGGCATGCTCCCACTCGCGATCGAAGAACATCGCGCCCTCGATGTCGATCAGCACTGGCCGATCGTGGTCGTCGACCAGGACATGGTCCGGGCCCAGCTCGCCGTGGATCAGGGAGTATCCGGCCCGCGGCGCCACGGCGGCGTACGCGGTGTCGAGCAGGGCGGCGATGCCGTTCCGCGCGGCGGCGATGGCCGGCACCCGTCGGGCGGACTCCGCCAGGTGGCGCAGCGCCCGGTCCCGGACCACGGTCTGCGGTGGTGGCGCGTCCGCGAGGGCGAGCGGCCGGCCGTACCGGTCGTTAGGCCGGCGGTGCAGGGCACGGATCAGCTCACCGAGCCCGACCAGCACAGGTTCGGCCCGGCCGGGGTCGCGGGAGTGCAGGGCTTCGAGACTGCCGCCGCGGATGTCCTGCACCACAGCCAGGTCGCCACGGCCGCGGTCGAGCAGCAGGATCTCGGGTACGCGGACGCCGGCGGCGGTGAGTTCGGCGTGCGCGGACGCGAAGAGGTCGAGTCCGGTGGCCGGGGAGAAGGGACCGTCGGGGTCCTCGTCGGTGGTGGGCCACCAGTTCTCGGCGTCGCTCCAGCGGTGCACGACGCAGCTCGTGCCGTCGTCCAGGGTGAGGCGATAGACGCCCTTCTTGGTGCCCCCGGTGAGCCGCGCGACGCCGCGCAACTCGCGGGCGTCGCCGTACACCCGGCGCACCACCGCGCTCAGGTCCCCGCTGTCCGGTCGCTTCCGTGCCCCATCCACCCGGGCATTCTGCCCGAGCGGGCCGGGGGACGCGGTGAGGCACCCGCGTACGGCGTACGCCTCCACAAAGGACGGCGCCGCTGGCATCAGCGCGTGCCAAGTGGTCTCTGGATGTCCGTGACGCCGCAACCGGGCCGTCTGGGAGGGGTCACCGCTCCGCGACACGCCGGTCGTGGCGCAGGCGTGGCCGATACTGGCATCGACCCCGCCCTCGGGCACCGGCTCAACAGATCGGGGAACGTCGTGATCGCCAGGGTCGCAGTGTGGGAACCAATGCCGACCGATGACCGGGACTGGGTCATCGAAGCCTCCTCGGCCGTACCGGGCGTACGAGCCACCTACCACCTGATCGACCCCGAGACCGGCAACGGCCTGTCCATCGCCATCTTCGATGACGAGGACGCCGCCCAGGCGGCCGGGGCCGCCCCGGCGGCGCGCGGAGGAGATCGGGTGGAACGACCAGCAGCGACCCCGCTTCACCTCCGAGACCTTCTACGAGGTGCTGCGAGGCAGGCCGTAGGGGGCGCCCGCGATCAGGCCGCTCCCCCGCACTCGCTAGCGAGCAGGCCGGTGAGCAGGCCGCGGAGGGTCCGCTCGAAGAGGTCCTGCGGTGGGGCGGTCGACGGTGGCTCGGCGAAGGCGGCGGCGAGGTGCGGGTACGCCGCGAGATCGACGTGCTCGAAGCTGACCGGACCGGACGCCGTCTCGGCGCGGGCGAAGAGCGAGACCACGCCGGTGACCATGGCGATCGCCTCGAACTTCGCGGTGACCGGTGCGCCGACCGGCTGGAGCACACGTAGGCAGGTGTCGAACCACGCGAGGGTGTTCGGCCCGGGGGTCCCGGCGTGGGCGATCGCGTCCGCGAGCCAACGGTGCCGCCGGTACAGCTCGAGCTGGCGGCGGGCCAGCAGCACCATGTCGTCCCGCCACTCGCCGGTGGCCTCCGGGTAGGGCATCAGCTCGCCCACGCACCGGTCGACCATCAGGGCCAGCAGGTCGTCGCGGGACGACAGGTGCCGGTAGAGCGAGCCGGCGGCCATGCCGAGCGCCCCGGCCACGGCCCGCATCGACACCGCCCCGAGTCCGCCCTTGTCGGCAAGCTCGACGGCGGCGGCGACCATCGCGTCCCGGCCGTGGGTCGGGGCGGGCCCCCGGCTGCCCCGCTCCGGCCGGCTCCAGATGGACCGTCCGCCGGAATTCGTGGATGCGCCGCTCACCACACCACTGTAAACTGCAAACATCGTTCGCGGTTTCAACGGGGTCAGGAGGAGACGGTGATGGAGCGGATCTCGGCACCGGACGGCGCGCGCATCGTCCTGCACTCGACGGGCACCGGCCCGGGCGTCGTGGTGGTGCACGGCGGTGGGGTCACCATCGACGAGTACCGCCGGCTGGCCGCACGCCTCGCCGACCGGTTCACGGTGCACCTCTACAACCGGCGGGGGCGGGCGGACGCCCCGCCGCGGCGGGAGCCGTACACGGTCGAGCAGGAGATCGACGACCTCGGGGCGGTGCTCGCGAACACCGGCGCGCGCCGGGCCGTCGGGCACAGCTACGGCGCGTTCGTGGTGCTGCGGGCCGCGTTGCGGCTGCCGCTGGACCAGGTCGTGGTCTACGACGCACCGCTGTGCCTCGCCGGACACGGCCTGCCGACGGACTACCTCGACCCGGCCGAGGAGGCGATCCGTGCCGGGAACATCCCCCGGGCGATGGCCCTGGTCGGCGCGGGAGTCAACCCGCAGGACGCGGCGTCGCGCCTCCCGCTCGGCGTGCAGACGGCGGTCTGCCGGCTGTTCCTGCGCACCCCGATCGGCCGGAAAATGGGCGCGCTGCTGCCGATGACGCTGCGCGAGACCCGGCAGATCCAGGCGCACGAGGCACCGGCCGAGGCGTACGCTGGCATCACCGCCGACGTCCTGCTGGCCTGCGGCGCCAAGGCCGCGCCGTGGTACGCCGAGGTCAACGAACTCCTGGCCGGGGTCCTGCCCCGGGCGCGGACGCTCCAGGTTCCCGGCTGCGGGCACAACGGGATCGCGGTCGCCCCACCCCGCCTCGTCGATCCGATCGCCGAGTTCCTCGCCACCCCCACCGCGTCCGAGCGACACCAGCCTTGTTGACCAAGGAGTGTGCGTCATCCGGGGGCCGGATCCAGACGCAAACTCCTTGATCAACGCGACAAGGCCCTCAGTCGGTGAGGAGGATGCCGGTCATGAGGACGCCTCTCGCCAGGTTGAGGACGCCCTCGCAGCCGGGGTAACCGACCCGCGCCAGGGCGCCGGAACCGGTCCGGCCGAACAGGTACGGGGCGAGGCTGTACGGGACCTCGGCGCTGACCGTCTCCCCGGTCTCGATCTGCACGAAGTCCATCGTGACCCGGTCCGCCTCGTGGTAGCGCTGGAGGATGTTGCCGCCCGCGTCGACCGCGGCGCGTACCCCGTCCTCCCAGGCCACCGGGCTCATCTCCCGGCCGATGAGCACCCCGTGCCCGGCGGAGCCGCCGGCCGGCTTGGCGACCAGGTCGGCCTGCTCGGCCAGCGCCCGGTCGAGCTGGTCGGCGGTGAGCGCGACGGTGTGCGGCACGTACCGGCGGACCAGCGCCCGGTCGGTGTCCGAGAGCAGTTCCAGGTCGTCCCAGAGCCAGGCGTAGTTCAGCTTGTTGCTGAGCAGCCAGGCGGCGGTGCTGACGAACATCGGCAGGGTGCCGGCGGCCAGAGCGCCGGCGACGGCGTCCAGGCCGGCGCTGGGGGTGACCCGGTTGGGCACGAAGAGCCGGAACAGCGCGTCGACCGGCGCGCCGCCGACCACGAGTCGCCGCTGGTCGTCGAGAGTGGCCCCGGCGACCGGCCCGATGACCAGGTCGATGCCGAAGCGCCGGGCCTGATCGGCGAGCGGGGAGAGGATCCGGATGAACGTCTCCGGATCGTCCAGTCCCGGGTACTCGGCGTCGAAGTCCATCAGCAGCGCCACCCGCGCGCCGTCGGGCAGGTCGAGGTTGTCCCGGATGGCGGCGAAGCGCTGGTCCAGCAGGGAGGGCGCGGGCCGGATCCCGTCGAGCAGGCCCTGCGAGCGGTAGAGGTCGGCGTACCGGTAGATCACCGTGTCGGCGTCGAAGCCACCGCCGAGGCTGCTGTCGATGTTGTACTCGACGATGCACGGCACCCCGCCGGAGTAGAGCACGTCCGGCCGGTACGCGGCGAGCAGCCCGTCGTGCAGCACCTCGTCCTCGTCGAGGAGCTTGGTCTCCCCCTCCGGCACGTCGAGCAGCCGGCGCAAGTCCCCGGCGGTGCGGGCTCGGCGTTGGCAGGCCTCCAGGATGAGCTGGGCGATCCGGTCGCAGACCTCGTTCAGCTCGCGGAACGCGTCGGCGGTCAGCACCGGCGGCCGGGCCAGCCGCCACTGCTTGTTGTAGGTGGCCCGGCCGTGGAAGACCTTCTCCCAGGCCGCGGCGCCGGCGGCGACCATCGCGGTACGGGTCGACTCGGGAAGGTCGGTCCACGCGTGGCCGAGCGGCGGCCACGGGTAGTCGGGGTCGATCATGATGCGTCCTTCAGGCAGAGTTGGATGGCGGCGATGAGCTGCTCGCGGCCGGGTTGCACGGCCCGGTCGAGCGCGGGCGCGAAGGGCAGCACGGCGCCGTCGGGGCGGGTGACCCGTCGGGGTGGCGCGGCCAGCCGGATCCGCTCGACGACGGTGGCGATGATCTCCCCGGCGATGCCGCAGGACCGGTTGGAGTCGTCCACCACGACGAGGCGTCCGGTGCGGGCCACCGACCCGATCAGGCCGTCCCAGTCGAACGGGTACAGGGTGCGGGGGTCGAAGACCTCCACGGAGACCTGGTCGGCCAGCTCGTCGGCGACCGCCAGGGCGTCGTGCACCAGGTGCCCGACGGCCACCACGGTGACGTCCGTCCCGGCCCGCCGGACGCACCCTCGCCCGAGCGGCACCGGGGCGAGGTCGGGAAGGGCGACGTCGGCCCGCAGATCCATGGCGGCGGCGGGGGCGAAGACGACCACCGGGTCGGCGCAGCGGATCGCCGACACCAGCAGCCCGTACGCGTCGGCCGGGGTGGCCGGCACCACGGTGGTCACCCCGACGTGGGCGAAGAGGCTGTACGGGTGGTCGGAGTGCTGTCCCGCCCAGCCGGTCCGGGAGCCGGAGCCGGGCACCAGGTAGGTGACCGGGACGGCGCACTGCCCTCCGGTCATCAGCGGGAACTTGTGGGCGTGGTTGACGATCTGCTCGAAGACCAGGAAGAGCAGCGACGGGATCTGGAACTCGATCACCGGGCGCGCGCCGGCCAGCGCGGCGCCGGTGGCGAAGCTGGTGAACGCCTGCTCGGACAGCGGGGTGTCGAGGACCCGCTCGGGGCCGAACTTCTTCAGCAGGCCGGAGGTGACGTTCGCGGCGGCCACCCGGATGTCCTCGCCGAGCAGGAAGACCGACTCGTCGCGGGTCATCTCGTCGGTGAGCGCCCGGGTGAGCGCCCTGCGGTAGGAGAGCCGGGGCATCAGCCACCTCCGGTCCGGGCGGTGAGCCCGCTGGCGTACAGGTGGTCGAGGGCGGTGGCCGGGTCCGGCGCGGGGCTGGCCAGGGCGTAGTCGACGGCCGCGTCGAGAACAGCCTCCACGGCGGCGTCCACCTCGGCCCGGACCGGAGCGGGCAGCCGGGTGCCCTGGATGTCGACCGGGTCGCGGGAACGGCCGGCGGCCACCTCCTCCGGCGGGCGGTAGTCGAGGCGTACCTGGTGCTCGAAGGTGTGGTGGGCGTCGAAGCGGTAGGTGCGGGCCTCGACCAGTTCCGGGCCGCCGCCGGCGCGCATCCGGGCGACGGCGGCCGCGGTGGCGTCGCGTACCCCCTCGGGGTCCTGGCCGTCGACGGCGACCGCCGGCATGCCGAACGCGGCGGCGCGGCCGGCGATGGTGCCGGCGACCGCGCCCGCGACCGGCATGGTGGTGGCGTAGCCGTTGTTCTCGCAGACGAACAGCACCGGCACCCGCCAGAGCGCGGCCAGGTTGAACGCCTCCAGCAGCGTCCCCTCGTTGACCGCGCCGTCGCCGAAGAAGGTCGCGCCGACCACGTCGTCGCCGCGCCGCCGGCGCGCCCACACCGCCCCGGTGAGGATCGCGCCGGCGGCCCCGACGATGGCGTTGGCGCCGAGCACCCCGACGCCGAAGTCGGCGGCGTGCATCGACCCGCCCCGGCCCCGGTTGAGCCCGGTGACCCGGCCGCACAGCTCGGCGAGCATCCGGGCCGGATCGGCGCCCTTGGCCAGCACGTGCCCGTGCCCGCGGTGGGTGCCGGTCACCAGGTCGTCGGCGCGCAGCGCGGCGCAGACCCCGGCGGCGATCCCCTCCTGACCGAGGTACGGGTGGATGCCGCCGACGATCTCCCCGGCGCGGACCAGCTCGATGGCCCGCTCCTCGAAGCGGCGGATCAGCCGTACCGTGCGGTAGAGCCGGACCGGGTCGATGTCGGTCACGCCGGGCGACCCTCCTTGACGGCGGCGAGGATGTCGTCCCAGAGCTTGGCCCGGGCGGCGAGCGCCTCGTTGACGGTGTCGGCGCACTCCTGCCACTTGGTGTCGTCGTCGCCGCAGAGGTCGGCGAGCATCTGCATGGCCATCGGGGTGTGCTGCTCCCCGTCGACCTCGATGTGCCGCTCCAGGTAGTCGACGAACTTGTTGAGCCGCCGGCTGCGCTCGTTGACCGCGACGACCTGGGTGAACATCTCCGGAATGAGGTCCTCCCGGCCGAACGCGAAGGCCGCCGCCTGGCAGTGCACCGGGGTGGTCTCGATGATCCGCCAGGTGGTGCCGGCGAAGGCGGCCGACGGGGCCGGTACGCCGGCCTGGGCCAGCGCGTCGGTCACCGGGTGGCCGGCGCGCAGCAGGTCGACGAGCTTCTCCACGGCGGTGGTGTCCGCGCCGGCCTCGCTCATGCCCTGCACGTAGAGCTCGAAGTGGCTGATGTAGCCGTCCCCGAGTTCGTCGCTCTCCTCGACCATGACGATGTCGTTGATCAGGCGGCGGCTGCCGGTCGGGCCGGTCGGGATCCACGGCACGGTGACGCAGGTGAGCTGGCGCTGCAGCGACTTGAGCAGCGACATGAAGTCCCACACCGCGAAGACGTGATGCGCCATGAAGGTGACCAGCGCGTCGTGGGTGTCCAGGTTGGCGTAGAGGGGGTGCTTGACGACCACGTCCCGGCGCTCGGTGACCGCCCGCTCCAGCCGCTCGATGCCCGGGTGCGTCCTCCCCCAGTCGTACCGTGACATGGTCAGCCTCCCTGCTGGGCGCGGTCGCGCCAGATGACCGGGCAGAATTCGGGGTCGGCGTAGTCCGGCCGGCCCTCGCGGGTGCGGCCGACCAGCACGTCGTGGTTGTACGCGGCGAGCGTGCCGTCGGAGAGCGGATACTCCCGCCAGGCGTTGCCGCCGTCCTGCAGGTGCAGCGAGATCGCCCGGCGGGGGCGGTCGCTGACGTTCGCGCCGCTGCCGTGGTAGATGCGGCAGTGGTGGAAGCTCAGGTGTCCCTTGGGGATCACCATGGGGACCTTGCGGATCTCGGCGCCGTTGTGCGCGGCGTTCTCGGCGAGCATGACGTCGAGCTGGTCGCGGTCCCGGTCGGCGAAGTGCCGGACCACGGTGTCGTCGGCGCCGATCTCCTGCCAGCGGTGCGACCCGTCGACCATGGTGATGGTGCCCATCTCCTCGCCGCAGTCGTGGAACGGGATGAACGCGGTGAGCATGCTCTCCGAGCTCGACGACGCCCAGTAGTGCTTGTCGAAGTGCCAGGGCACGATGTTGGACGGCTCGCCGGAGATCGGCGGTTTCCAGATCAGGGTGGACTGGAAGACCCGGATCTCGTCGGCCTGCGCGAGCCGGGCGGCGACCGCCCCGATCAGCGGCTTGCGCAGGATCCGACCGATGGCGTCGTGCTCGTAGTGCACGTAGTCGTTGTGCCGCTGCACGTCGCCCTTGGCCGGGTCCCAGTAGGCCAGGCGCGGGGGCCGGACCGGCAGGCGGCGGTCGCGTTCCCCGGCGTAGTAGCGGTCGGTCGCCGCGACGAGCTCGTCCACCTCCTCGTCGGTGAACAGCTTCTTCGACAGGTACCAGCCGTGCTCGGCGTAGTGACGCACGTCCTCCGCGGAGGGGAGCAGGGCCTCCTCGTCGGCGGTCAGTGCCGGATGTGTCGTGGTCATGCCCGCACCCCTCCGGCCGCGACGGCGGGGGTCGCCCCCGCCGCGGCCAGTTCGCGTTCCTTGGCCTCGTAGAGCGCCTTGATGTTGCCGCTGCCGAAGGTGCGCGCCCCGCGCCGCTCGATGAGTTCGAGGAAGAGGGTGCGGCGCACGTGCATCGACTCGGTGAAGATCTGCAGCAGCTGGCCGCCGTGGTCGGAGTCGACCAGGATGCTCAGGTCGCGGAGCCGGTCCAGCGGCGCGTCCACCTTGCCGACCCGCGCCTCCAGGTCGTCGTAGTAGGCGGCCGGGGTGCCGGCGAACCGGACGCCCCGGTCGGCGAGGGCGCCGACCGCGGTGACGATGTCGTCGGTGCGCAGTCCGAGGTGCTGCACCCCGGCGCCGGCGTGCCAGCGCAGGAAGTCCTCGATCTGCCCGGGCCGGGCGCTGGTGTCCGGCTCCAGCAGCACCAGGGTGACCCGCCCGGTCGGGCTCTGCACCACCTTGGAGTTCATCGCCTGCCCGGCGACCTCGATGTGCTCCTCGAAGATCTCCGCGAAGCCGAAGACCTCCGCGTAGTGCTTCACCGTGTCGTCGAGCTGGCCCGGCGGCACGCAGACGGCCAGGTGGTCGATCTCGGCGAGCAGCTCGTCGCCGTCGCCGGCCGGCAGCGGCTCGATCGCCCCGGGCAGGAACCGGGTCCGGTCGCCGCGCCGCTGCACGAGCCGGTGCAGCACGTCGCCGAAGCCACCGACCTCGGCGACCATCACCTCGGCGTCCGCGTCGCGGTGGGTCCGCGGTGGGGTCACCCCGGTCGCACCCCGGGCCAACAGCTCCGCGTACGCCCCGGCGGCGTCGTCGACCTCGAGGGCGACCACGGCGATGCCGTCGCCGTGCCGTCGCACGTACGCCGACGCGGGGTGGTCGGCGGTCAGGCCGGAGGTGAGCAGCATCCGGATGTCGGCCTGGGCAAGCAGCAGTGAGCGCTGGTCGGCCAGCCCGGTCTCCGGGCCGCCCTGGCCGCACAGCCGGAAGCCGACCGCGGTGTCGAAGTAGAAGGCGGCCTGCCGGGCGTCCCCCACGTACAGTTCGACATGATCTATGCCATTGACTTGCATTTGTCCCTTCCCCATTTCCCCCCGTGCCTGGCGTGCGGGCGCACCGCGCCCGGCATGGACCGTCGGATCACCTCCCCGATCCGCCGTCCGGGGCCGCCGCGGTCGCGGCGGCCCGCCGCGCCGGACCAGCGACGCGGCGCAGCAGCAGGCTGACGTTCTGCCCCCCGAACCCGAACGAGTTGGTCAGCGCGTGCTCGGTCCGGGTGGCCCGGGGCGCGGCCCGCACGTGGTCGGCCTCGCACTCCGGGTCCGGGTCGTCGAGGTGGTACGTCGGCGGCAGCAGCCCCCGGCCGAGCGCCAGGGCGGTGGCCGCCGCCTCCAGCACCCCGGAGGCACCGAGCAGGTGCCCGGTGAGCCCCTTGGTGGAGCTGACCGGCACCCCGCCGGTGCCGAACACGTCGGCGAGCGCGGTCGTCTCGGCGATGTCGCCGAGCTTGGTGCCGGTGCCGTGCGCGTTGACGTAGCCGACCTGCGCCGGCGCCACACCCCCGCTCGCCAGGGCGCGGCGCATGCACTCGGCCGCCCCGGCGCCGTCCGGCCGGGGCGCGGTCGGGTGGTACGCGTCGGTGTTCACCCCGTACCCGGCGACCTCGGCGTAGCCGGTGACGCCCCGGGCGGCGGCGTGCTCGGCGCGTTCCAGCACCAGCAGCGCCGCCCCCTCGGCCAGGACGAAGCCGTTGCGCCGCTTGTCGAACGGGCGGCTGGCCTCGGCCGGGTCGTCCCAGCCCCGGGCCAGGGCCCGGGCGTTGCCGAAGGTGTCGGCGAAGGTCGGGAAGAGCGGCGCCTCGCTCGCCCCGCAGACCACCACGTCCGCCTCGCCGGCCCGGATGAGGCGGACCGCGTCGGCGACGGCCTGGGCACCGGACGCGCAGGCCGTGCCGACCGAGGAGCTGTAGCCCCGGATGCCGTGGGCGATGGCGATCCGGGCGGACGGCATGTTCGGCAGGATCCCGGTGAGCAGGTACGGGCTGACCGCCGCGCGGCCCCGGGCGGCCCGGGCGAGCACCTGGCTCTCCAGGGTGGACATGCCGCCGACCCCGCCGACGATCACCCCGATCCGGGCCGGGTCGACGTCCCGGCCCACCTCGATGCCGGCGTCGGCGAGCGCCTCGGCGGCGGTGAGCAGGGCGAGCAGCACGATCCGGTCGAGGACCCTGGTCTCCGGGCCGGACGCCACACTGCGCGGGTCGATCTCCGGCAGCACCCCGGCGACCTCGAGGCTGTCCCGGGCCGGGTGCCCCTCGGGTGGGCGGCGCAACCCGGACCGGCCGGTGGTCAGCGCGGCGAAGGTCGCCTCGACGCCGCGCCCGGCCGGGGTGAACAGCCCCATGCCGGTGATGACGGCGGTCATGACGGGGTCTCGGTGAGGTAGCGCTCGCGCAGCGCCACCTTGCGGACCTTGCCGGTCACGGTGACCGGCATGTCGTCGGCGCGCACCGGCACCACGCGGCGCAGGGTGGCCCCGACGTCGGGACCGAGGGCGGCCCGGATCCGCTCGGTACGGTCCTCGTCGGAGTCCGCACCGGCGGCCAGTTCCAGGAGCACGTCGCTCACCACCGCGTCGCCCTCCCTGACGATGACCACAGTGCAGTCGGTGACGTCGGGGCAGGCGGCGAGGATCCGCTCCTCGGACAGGGCGGTGAAGAACCGCCTCCCGTCGCCGACCTCGACCGAGTCGACGGCCCGGTCCAGGTGGTAGTAGCGACCCTCCTCGTCGGCGTGGACCAGATCGCCGGTGAGGTACCAGCCGCGCAGCCGGAACCGGTAGGTGGTGACCGAGTCGTTCCAGTAGCCGCGGAACAGCGACGGCGAGTCGATGCCGAGCCAGCCGACCTGGCCCGGCGGCAGCTCGTCGCCCTGCTCGTCGAGGACGGCGACCTTGGTGAACTGGTACGGGCGGCCGACGCAGCGGCCGTACCGGTCGGTGTCGGTGGTGTGGGTGATGTGGAACATCGAGTGCCCCATCTCGCTGGAGCCGAGCCCGTCGATGAAGACCGAGCCGGGAACCCGTTTCACCCCCTCCCGGGTCATCACGTCCCGCGACCCGACCGCCACGAGCCGGCGCACGTGCGGCTCGTGCGAGCAGTCCCCGGTGTTGAACCACAGCCGCACCGAGTCCAGGTCGTACGCGGACAGGTCGAAGCGGGCCAGTTCCGCCCAGGTGACGGAGAAGCCGAAGACCCCGTCCGGCCGCCACCGCTGGATGGCGTCGAGCACCCGATCCCCGCCCTGCTCGGAGAGGAGGAACATCTCCGCCCGGTTGCCCAGCGCCTGGTTGACCATCAGCACGGTCGCGGTGTGCGGCGCGGGCAGCGCGTTGAGGATCCGGCTGGTGCCCTGCGCCTGCGGCATGGACAGCAGGTGCCGGGTGGCGGCGAAGAGGCTGGCGTGCGAGTGCAGCACCGCCTTCGGCACCCCGGTGGTGCCGGAGGTGTGGGTGATGACGATCGGGTCCTCAGGGTGGTGCCGATAGGGGGCCGGGGCGGCGGCCGGGTCGCCGGTGCCCGCCTCGGCGGGCTGGCCGAGCAGCGGCGCGCCGAGGTCGTGTCCCCGCAGGGCGTCGGCGTGCGCGGTGTCGGCGAGCACGCCGGCGGCGCGCAGCCGGCGGATGTACTCGGCGGCGATCTCCGGGCGCAGCTTGCCGTTCATCAGCGCCGGGATCGCGCCGAGCCGGGTCAGCGCCAGGAACGACAGCACCATGTCGGCGGCGGTCCCGGCCCAGACCGCGATCGGGTCGCGCCGGCGTACGCCGCGCTCGTGCAACCAGGCGGCCCGGGCGTCGACCAGCGCGTCGAGCTGGCCCAGGGTCAGCGGGTGTTCGGCCGGGTGACCGTCGACCGCCGTGTCGAAGGTGAGCCCCGGACCGTCCGCGTCGGCGCCGTGTGCCAGCACCCGGGCCAGCACGTTGCCCGCGCCGAGTTCGGGGTCGGCGGCGAGTGCGCCGCGCAGTCCCTTCGTCCTCATTGACGTGTCTCCTCCCCCAGCAGCACCGCGACCGCCTCGCTCGGCGTACCGTCGGGTGCCTGTTCGATCAGGATCAGCAACGCCTGGTCGGCGTCGCCGTCGTACAGCAGCAGGTCCGCCTCGGCGGCGCCCTCGGTCCGCGGGTCGCCGGTGGGGCTCAGGCAGACCACCGGTCCGTCCAGTCCCCAGCGGGCCGCGACGTGTCCGGCGACGCTGTTCGGCACCGACTGGAAGAAGAAGAGCGGGCCGATCCGGCCCCCGGCGGCCACCGTGGCCCGGACGTGCCGGGCGCTGGCCCGGTCCCCGCTCGCGCTGACCAGCACCACCGCCGTCCGGTTGTCGCGCGGCAGCGGCGGATCGCCGAACGCGCGGGCCAGGCAGCGGTCAGCCACCGCCACCACCACCGGCGCGAAGTCCGAGTGCACGAACCCCGCCACCCCCGGCACCACCCCGTCCCCCACCTCCGGCCACCGCCCCTCCGCCACCACCCGCACCCGCTCCCCCCGCTTCGGCGATCTTGCGTTTCGGGTTGGCGTTGTGCGGTGTTCGCCCCGTTCGCCCACACCGGAAGTGCAAGATCGGCGGGTCGGGTCGGGGGCGGTCATGGGGCACCGACCAGGAGGGCGGTGTTGGCGCCGCCGAAGGCGGCGTTCAGGGTCAGCGCGTGGGCAAGCGCCGCGGGGCGGGGGGCGTCGGTGATGACGTCCAGCGGGCAGGACTCGTCGGGGCCGAGGAAGCCGGCGTTGACCGGGAGCTTCCCGTGCCGCAGGGCGAGCACGGTGACCACCAGTTCGAGCAGGCCGGACGCCTCCAGGGCGTGCCCGTGCACCGACTTGGTGGAGCTGACCGGGATCCGGCCGGCGAGGTCACCGAGCGCCGCGCGCAGCGCCGCCGCCTCCGAGGCGTCGCTGTACGGGGTGCCGGTGGCGTTGGCGTTGACGTAGCCGACCGCCGCGGCGGGCAGCCCGGCCCGGCGCAGCGCCGCGGCCACCGCCCGGGCCAGTCCGCGCCCGCGCGGGTCGGGCTGGCAGGGGTGGTACGCATCCCCGGCCCGACCCCAGCCGACCACGGTCGCCAGTGTCGTCGCGCCCCGATGGCGGGCCGCCGGGGCGGACTCCAGCACCACGGCCGCGATCCCGTCGCCGAGCAGCAGCCCCTGCCGTCCGGCGCTGAACGGGCGGACCGCCCCGTCGGCGGCGAACGCCCGGCCGGCGTCGAAGAGCGCGTACTGGTCGGGTTCGACCAGGTAGCCGGCGGCGACGACCACCCGGTCCAGGTCGCCCCGGCCGATCAGGGTGGCCGCGTCGGCGACCGCGGTGCTCGCCGACACGCAGGCGGTGGTGTAGACCCGGGTCCGTCCGCCGAGACCGCAGCGGCGGGCCAGCCGGCCGGCGAGCGCCGCCGGCTCCGGCGGGTCGGCGGTGGGTGCGGGCAGCGCGGGCGGCCCGCCGTGGGTGGCCAGGAAAAGGGCGGACTTTGCCCGCCGCGCCCGGTCCAGCCCGGCCGCCCGGCAGGCGCCGTCGATCGCGTCGGCCAGCTCGTCGGCGAGGGTGCCGACCTCCGGCAGGGTGGCCGCCACGGTGACCCGGCGGCCGGTGGTGTCGAACCGGCGCACCGGCGCGAACGCCGGGGTGCCGGCGAGCACCCCGGCGAGCAGCGCGTCGACGCCCCTGCCGAGGGCGCTGAGCGCGTGGACGCCGGTGATCGTCGGTTGCTCCCGCTCAGCCATCTGCGGGCGCGGTCAGCGAGCTGTGGAACACCGCGAGCGCGTCGTCCACGGTGCGGATGCCGGCGAGCTGGTCGTCGGAGAGATCCAGCCGGCGGTCGTAGCGTTGCTCGACGAGGTGCACCAGCCAGGCCAGCTCCATCGAGCCGATCCGGTCGGGCACCTGGTCGACGGGTTTCGCGGTCAGTTCGGCGAGCATGCTCACCAGGTCAGCTCGCCCCAGGTCGGGCTGACCGGCCATCAGGAGTTGTCGTTCTTCGCGGCCACCCGCTCGGCGACCATGGTGGTGAACTCGCCGACCGTCATCAGGGCCAGCTTCTCCGACTCGTCGTCGGCGAACTTCAGGCCGTACCGGTCCTCCACCCGGACGGCGAGGTCGGCCAGGGCCAGCGACTCGAGGTCGACGCCGGAGGGGCCGAGGGTGGTGTCGTCGTCGAGGTCATCGACGTCGTAGTTCATGTCGGCGAGCTGCTCGATGACGAAGGTGCGGACCTCGTCTCGCATGGCCTTAACCTCTTTCCGTGAACCAGCTACCGGTGCCCGGTCGGGACACCGTGTACGTGTGGACCGGCCGTACCGCCGGCGATCAGCGGGAGCTGACGCGGCGGCTGCTGCGATGCGCGGGTGGCGCGCTGCTCGACCGGGCCGAGGCGGAGATCGGGGTGCGACGGACGCCCGGCGGGCGCCCGGAGGTGTACGTCCCGGACGGGCGGACGCTGCCGGTGAGCGTCAGCCACGTCGACGGGCTGGTGGTGGTGGCCGCCCGGCCGGGCGGCCCGGTCGGGGTCGACGTCGAACGGTGCCGGCGGCTGCCCGCCCTGGCGCTGGCCGACCGCTGGTACGACCCGGCCGAGGCGGCCTGGCTGCGGGCCCGCGACCGGGCCGGCCGGGGGCTGGACTTCCTGCGCCTGTGGACGGCGAAGGAGGCGGTCGGCAAGGCCCTCGGCGCCGGGCTGCGCGACGGCGGACTGCGCCGCCGGATGCCGGCGCCGGGCGGTGATCTGCTGCGCCCGCTCCCTGACCGGCCGGGCCTGCGGGTGGGCCACCCGGAGGCCGGGGACGGCCTGGTGCTCGCGGTGGCGGTGGCCGGGGCGGGCGGACTGGTCGAGGTCGCCCTCGTATAGCGGGCCGGTCATGACGCCGCGTCCCGCAGCACGGTCGCCGAGCGGACCAGCTTGCCGGTGGTGGTGCGCGGCAGCTGGTCGAGCAGGTGCAGGGTATGCGGCCGCTTGTAGCCGGCCAGGCGTTCGGCGAGCAGCTTGTCCAGGGTCTCCTCGGACAGCGGCCCGTCGGGCTGGACGTACGCGGTGATCCCGTCGTCCCAGACCACCACCGCGGCGCCCACCCCGGGCAGCTCGGCGACGGTGGACTCCACCTCGGTGAGGTCGACCTTCATGCCGCCGACCGACACCTGCGAGTCGAGCCGGCCCTTGATGGTGACCAGCCCGGTGTCCGGGTCGACGCTGCCGGCGTCCCGGGTGTGCAGCCAGCCGTCGGCCCAGCGGGTCGGGTCGGCGAGCCCCACGTACGGGGAGGCCGGGCAACTCACCCAGAGCTCGCCGTCCTGTTCCCGGACCCGGATGCCGGGGGCGGGGGCGATGGCGGGCCGGTTCTTCCCGTACAGGTCGGTGCCGATGACGCCGACCTCGGTCATCCCGTACATGTTGCCCAGCGGGACGCCGTAGCGGTCGGTGAAGGCGCGGGCGACGGCGGCCGGGACCAGTTCCCCGCCGGTGGTCATCCGCTTGAGCTGCGGCAGCGGCCCGGCCGGGCGGGTGGAGGCGAGCAGTCCGATGTGGAAGGGCACGCCGAGGACGGTGGCCGGGGTGTCCTCGGCGGCGACGGCGGCGAGGATCGCGTCGCCGCTGAGCCGCTCGGGCGGGCACAGCTCGACCCCGGCGTGCAGCCCGTAGAGGAGTCCGCCGACCAGGCCGAGCACGTGCACCATGGAGGGCAGCAGGATGATCCGCTCGCCGGGGAGGGCGACGCCGTCGATCCGGGTGTACCGGTGCACCTCGCCGACCAGGTCCTCGGCGGTGCGGCCGATCACCTTGGACGGTCCGGTGGAGCCGGAGCTGAGCTGGATGACGGCGTGCGGGCTGCCGGCCGGCCGATCGGAGTATGCCGTGATCGCCTCGGTGACCTCGACGAAGATCCGCAGCGCTCCCCCGCCGGTCCGTTCCGGGGCCACCACCACCTGCGGGGTGAGCCGGTCCAGGGCCCGCGCGACCTCGTGGTCGGTCAGCCGGTGGTCCAGCAGGACGGCCTGGGCACCGCTGCGCCAGGTGGCGAGGAGGTTCACCACGTACGCCAGGGACGGCGGCAGGCGCAGCGCGGCGGCACCGCCGGGGCGCAGTCCGGCGTCGGCGAGCCGGATCTGCGCCTCGCGCACCAGCCGGTGCAACGTGCCCTTGTCGACCGGTTCGGGAAGACGCAGACAAATGTCGGTGGGACGGCCGGTGAACAGGATGTCGTCCACCCAACTCGCCGCTGCCGGCGCAGGATCTTCCGCCATAGGATGTGCTGTCACGACCGCCCACCGCCCAGCATGAAAGTGGGCGATATCCGCCCAACATGTGCGTTCTCCGGGGTGCTGTCGGAACCCTACGACGGTCCGTCATGACATAGCTACATGCAAATGGCTAGATCAAGAAAAGCGGCTGGGTGGATTGCTCAGGATCGATCGGACAGGCAGTATCGGGCCGGTACGCCGGCTCGGTACATCGCCGGCCGCCGACTCCTGCCGTCCTGTCCGGACAGTGCCGAGATCGGAGGAATGGCGGTGTCGGGCTCCCCGGACACCGCCACGTCGCCGACCTGGCGCCCGCTAACCGGCCGGTGGTGGGGGCGCGGCGCCGCGCAGCACCAGGGCGCTGTTGAAGCCGTCGAAGCCGCGCGCGCCGACGAGTGCGATCCGGCTGCGTGGGCGGCGGGGCTGGCGCAGGAAGGTCAGCTCGCACCCCGCGGCCGGTCGCTCGGGGCCGGCGGAGGCGGGCAGCAGGTCGTGCTGGAAGGCGAGCAGCGCGGTGGCCGCGTCCAGCGCCGAACCGCCCTGGTGGGCCCGGCCGGTCAGCGGCTTCTGGGTGGTCACCGGCGGCATGCGGTCACCGAACACCGCGCGGAGGGCGGCCACCTCGGCCCGGTCGTACGTGGGCACGCCGAGCGCGTCCGGCCAGAACACGTCCACGTCGTGCGCGCGGACCCCGGCCCGGTCCAGGGCCAGCCGCAGCGCCCGGGCGTAGTGGGCCGGATCGGGGCCGGCGTCCCGGTCGGTGGGGGCGGCGTCGTGGGTGGCCGCCCAGCCGGTGATCTCGCCGTAGACCCGGGCACCCCGCGCCAGGGCGTGGCCCAGCTCCTCCACCACGAACACCGCGCCGCCCTCGGCGGGCACGTAGCCGCGCGCGTCGGCGTCGAACGGCCGGTACGCCCGCTCCGGGTCCGCCACGTCGCTGAGCAGCCCGGAGCGGAGCTGGCACGCGAGGGCGTACGGGCTGAGCGGGCATTCGGTCGCGCCGGCGATCACCACCGGGGTGCCCCGCCGGACGGTCCGCACCGCGTGGGCGAGGCTGTCCAGCCCACCGGCCGACTCGGACACGGTCACCCCGGACGGGCCCTTGAACTGGTGGCGGATGGAGAGTTGCCCGACGCTGGCGGCGTAGAACCAGGCGATCGACTGGTACGCCCCGACGGTCCGGGTCGGCCCGCCCCAGAGCCGTTGCAGCTCCCGCTGCCCGAACAGGTTCCCGCCCGAGGAGCTGGCCAGCGTCACCGCCCACCGGTACGGGTCGGGCGACACCTCGGGCAGCCCGGCGTCGGCCAGGGCCAGCCGGGTGGCGGCGAAGCCGAGATGGCTCCACCGGTCGGTCTGCACCCGCTGCCGGGTGTCGGCGTACCCGCCCGGGTCGAAGTCGGGCACCTCCCCGGCGACCCGGGCGGGGTAGGTGGCCGGGTCGAACAGGGTTATCGGGCCCGTGCACCGGGTGCCGGCGAGCACGGTGGCCCAGTGCGCCTCGGCGCCGACGCCGCTGGGCGCCACCACCCCGATCCCGGTCACCACCGCCCGGACGGTCACCGGGTCACCGCCAGGCGGCGGAAGAGCATCGCGGACTGGAAGCCGCCGAAGCCGCTGCCCACCGAGAGCGCCACGTCGACCGGCACCTCCCGGGCCTCGTTGGGCACGTAGTCCAGGTCGCATTCCGGGTCGCGGGTGGTCCAGTTGGCGGTGGGCGGCACCACGCCGAACTCGATGGCCAGGGCGCAGGCGGCCATCTCGATCGAGCCGATCGCGCCGAGCGAGTGCCCCACCATCGACTTGATCGAGCTGATCGGCACCCGGTAGGCGGCCGCGCCGAGGGCCCGCTTGAACGCGGCGGTCTCGTGCCGGTCGTTCTGCCGGGTGCCGGAGCCGTGCGCGCTGACGTAGGAGACGGCCGACGGGGCGAGCCGGGCCTGGCGCAGCGCGTCGGCGATGGCCACCGCCATCTCCGCCCCGTCGGGGCGCAGCCCGGTCATGTGGAAGCCGTTGCTGCGGCTGGAGTAGCCGGCCACCTCGCAGTAGACGTGCGCGCCGCGGCGGCGGGCGTGCTCGGCCTCCTCCAGCACGAGCACCGCGGCTCCCTCGGCGAGGACGAAGCCGTGCCGGTCGGCGTCGAACGGCCGGGAGGCGTGCTCCGGGTCGTCGTTGTCCGGGCTGGTCGCCTGGATGGCGTCGAAGGAGGCGACGGTGACCGGGGAGATCGGCGAGTCGGCGGCCCCGGCCAGCACGATGTCCGCCTCGCCGTCGGCGACCAGCTGGTGGGCGTACCCGATGGCGTCGATGCCGGAGGTGCAGCCGGTGGAGACCACCTGGGCCGGGCCGTGCAGGCCGTGCCGGCAGGCCACGTCGGCGGCCAGGCTGCTGGGGACCAGCGCCTGGTAGAGGTACGGGCCGCCGAGGGCGTGGTCGACCAGCCAGTGTCGGCCGGAGTCGCTGACCCGCACGTACTCCCGTTCCAGGGCCATGGTGCCGCCGACGGCGGTGCCGAGGACCACGCCGGCGCGGTCGCGCGCGGCGTCGGTGAGGGTGAGGCCGCTGTCGGCGAGCGCCTCGGTGGAGCAGGCCAGGGCGAACTGTACGTACCGGTCGGCACGCTGCCGTTCGGCCAGGGTGATCCCGGCGGCGTCGGGATCGAAGTCGCACTCGGCGGCGATCTGCGAGCGGAACGGCGACGGGTCGAAGAAGCTGATCCGGCGGGTGGCGGTGCGCCCCTCGGTGATGGTCTTCCAGAACCGGTCCCGGGTGGCCCCGCCGGGGGCGACGACGCCGACGCCGGTGACCACCGTCCGCCGGCCGGTCACGACGGTTCCCGGGGTGGCGGCGCGACCTCGGTGTCGACGTGGCCGAGTTCGGGGCGGGGGGCGAGGGGGCCGAGGTGGAAGACCACCTCGGCCGCCTCGTCGCCGGTGTTGCGCAGCCGGTGCCGGACGCTCCGGGAGACGAAGAGCGCCTCCCCGGCGGCCAGCGGCACCGGACGGTCGTCCAGGTCGACGGTGATGGCGCCGCGGGCGACGTAGAGAAACTCCTCGCTGTAGGGGTGGTAGTGCTCCGCGATCCGCTCCCCGGGGGCGAGGGCCGCCACGCCCATGAAGCCGGAGGTGCTGCCGACGGTCTTCGGGCCGAGCAGCACCCGCAGTTCGCCGCCGCGCCGCCGGTCGGCGGGGACGTCCCGGGCGGCGATCGGGGCGGTGGTGGTGTCAGGCATCGCGACCTCCCTGGCCGGCCTCGGCCGCCCGCCGCTCGATCCGCTGCTTGATCACGGCGAGCTGGACCTTGCTGTTGGTGTTGATCCGTTCGGTCATGCCGGCGTTGTCGACGGGCGCGTCCGGCTTCATGGCGAAGTCCTGCACCCAGGTCATCCGGGTGCCGCCGGGGATCTCGTCGTAGCGCCAGTGGATGCGCATGTACTCGAACGGGCCGGTCTCCACCCGGTGGGCGTGGACCTGCCGGGTGGCCGGGTCGGCGGTGCGTTCGCTGACCCAGCTCCAGGCCACCCCGTTCTCGTCGGGGTGCATGGTGAGCCGGAACCGCACCGTGTCGCCCTCCCGGCGCAGGATCTCGGCGACGGCGTACTCGGTGAACAGGTCGGGCCAGTGGGCGACGTCGTTGGTGACGTCCCAGACCAGGGGCAGCGGGGCGGCGATGTCGATCGCGTTCTCGGTGTGTCCGGGCGGGTCGGCCTTCCGGGCCACCAGGTCGGCAACGCCGGCGATGCTGAGCTGGCTGGCCTGCTCGGGGATCTTCACCCGCCACCGGTCGGCGACGACCGCGGACAACTCCAGCAGGGCGAGCGAGTCCATGCCGAGTTCCTCGAGGCTGGCGGCCGGCGTGCGGGCGGCGGCCTCCGCGTCCAGGCCACAGTGGGTGACCAGGATGTCGGTGATCTCGCTGGCGAGCTGGCGGTCGGGGGCGACGGTCATCGGGTCCTCCTGACGGGCGGGCCGGCGGCGGGCGCGGCGGTGACGGGCGTACGGCCGGCCGGGTGGGCCTCGGCGCGGGCGGCGGCTGGGGGATCGGTGCCGGGCACGGCGGGTACGGCGGCGGGGGGCCGGGTCGCGTCGGGCGGGGTGAGCAACTGGTCCACCAGTCCGGTGGTGTGCCGGGCGGCGCGGAAGACGGGGTCGCGCAGCACCCGCCGGACGAACGGGATGGTGGTACGGACACCCGGTCCGGCCACCTCGAACTCGCCGAGCGCGCGGTCCAGGCGGTCCAACGCGCCGGCCCGGTCCGGCGCCCAGACGGCCACCTTGGCCAGCAGCGAGTCATAGTGCGGGCTGACCAGGTAGCCCGGGTGGCCGTGGGTGTCGACCCGGGTGAACGGGCCGCCGGGCGGCCGGAACCGGTCGAGCCGGCCGGGCGCGGGGGCGAAGTCGCGGCCCGGGTCCTCCGCGTTCACCCGGCACTCGATGGCCACCCCGCGCAGCCGGATCTGGTCCTGTCGCCAGCGCAGCGGCGTCCCGGCGGCGATGTGCAGCTGCTCGTGCACCAGGTCCACGCCGGTGACGAGCTCGGTGACCGGGTGCTCGACCTGGATCCGGCAGTTGATCTCCAGGAAGTGGCACCCCTCCGCCTCGTCGACGAGGAACTCGACGGTCCCGGCGCCGGTGAAGCCGACCGACAGGACGCCGCGCAGGGCGATCTCGGCGAGGGTGTCCAGGGTGGCCGGTCGCAGCGCCGGGGCGGGGCCCTCCTCGATCAGCTTCTGGTGGCGGCGCTGCACCGAGCAGTCCCGGGTGCCCAGGTGGATGCCGTTGCCGTGCCCGTCGCAGAGCACCTGCACCTCGACGTGCCGGGCGTCGGTGAGGTACCGCTCGACGTACACCCGGTCGTCGCCGAAGGCGACCTGGGCGGCGGCCCGGGTGCGGGCGTACGCGCGGGGCAGGTCCGCGGCGGCGCGGACCACGGTCATCCCGCGCCCGCCCCCGCCGGCGGCGGCCTTGACGATCACCGGGTACCCGACCTCGGCCGCCACCGCCAGGGCGTCGGCCACCGTCGGCACGGTCCGCACGCTGCCCGGTGGCAGCGGCAGCCCGGCCCTGCTCATCAGCGCCCGGGCGATGGACTTGTCGGCCAGGGCGGACATCACCTGCGGCGGCGGCCCGACGAAGGTGAGCCCGTTCTCCGCGCAGATCTCGGCGAAGTCGGCGTCCTCGGAGAGGAAGCCGTAGCCGGGGTGCACGGCCTGTGCCCCGGTCTGCCGGGCGGCCTCGACGATCGCGGCGGCGTTCAGGTAGCTCTGCCGGCTGGCGGCCGGTCCGATTCGGACGGTCTCGTCGGCCAGCCGGACCGGCAGCGAGTCGGCGTCGGCGCTGGAGTGCACCACCACGGTCCGTATCCCCAGCTCCCGGCAGGCCCGCAGCACCCGCAGCGCGATCTCGCCCCGGTTGGCGATCAGCACCTTCTCGAACATCAGTCACCCCGCGCGGTGAGCGGTTCCAGGGCGATCAGCGGCTGGTCGTACTCGACGGGTTTGCCATCCTCGACCAGCACCTCGGCCACCCGCCCGGTCTGGTCGGCGGCGACCTCGTTCATCAGCTTCATCGCCTCGACGATGCCGACCACCTGGCCGGGTCGAACCAGGTCGCCGACGGCGACGAAGGGCGCGGCGCCGGGTTCCGGGCCGCGGTAGAACGTGCCCACCACGGGCGCCCGCACGGCCCGCCGGTCCGACGTCGGCGCGGGCTGCGCCGCCGGCTCCGAGACCGGTTCTGGGTCGGCGCGTGGCACGGCCGCCGGTCCGTGCCATTCGACCTCCAGCATCGTGCCGCCGCTGCGCAGCCGGACCCGGCGGACCGGGCCGGCCAGCTCGGCGACGAGTCGGCGGGCCTGCCGGCGCAGCCCGTCCAGCACGTCCTCCGGACCCTCCCCCGCGCTCATCGCGCCGGCTCCGCCGTGCGGGCCGCGCCGTAGCGGCGGAACCGCTGCCGGCGGCGCCGGACCAGGGTGGCCGGCGGCACGTCGAGCAGCGCCGTGAGGTTCGCCGCCAGGGCCCGGCCGAGCAGGTCGGCGGCGCCGGCCGGATCGCCGTGGGCGGCGGGCTCGGGTTCGGGGACCACCTCGTCGACCACCCCGAGCCGGCGCAGGTCGGCGGCGGTGAGCCGCAGCGCGCGGGCGGCCTGCGGGGCCGCGGAGCTGTCCGGCCAGAGGATCGCCGCGCAGCCCTCCGGGCTGATCACCGAATAGACGGCGTGTTCGAGCATCAGCACGCGGTCGGCGACCGCCAGCGCGAGGGCCCCGCCGCTGCCGCCCTCCCCGGTGACCACCGCGACCACCGGGGTGGGCAGCACGCTCAGCGCCAGGATGTTCTCGGCGATGGCCGCCGCCTGCCCCTGCTGCTCCGCGTCGACCCCGGGGTCGGCGCCGGGGGTGTCCACCAGGGTGACCACCGGCAGGCCGAGCCGGGCGGCGAGGCGCATCAGCCGCAGCGCCTTGCGGTGCCCGGCCGGGCTGGCCATGCCGAAGTTGTGGGTGACCAGCTCGGCGGTGGTGTGTCCCTTCTGATGGCCGATCACCATGACCGGCCGGCCGTCGAGCCGGGCCAGCCCGCCGAGCACGGCCGGGCAGTCCGCGCCGAGCCGGTCGCCGTGCAGTTCGACGAAGCCGTCGAAGGCGGTCTCCAGGTAGTCCAGGGTGGTCGGCCGGCCGGGGTGCCGGGCGGTGCGGACCGTCTCCCAGGCGTCCCGCTCCGGGCCGGCCGCCGTCGCGGGCGCGGCGACGCCGCCCACGGGCGTGGGTCGGGGCGCCGGCTGCTGCCGGGGTACGGGTGGACGCCGGGCGGCCCGGCCGGCGCGGGCCGCGCCGAGCAGGGCGGTCAGCCGGCCGCGCAGCGCGTGCCGGGGCACCACCATGTCCACCTGCCCGTGCCGGAGCAGGAACTCGGCGGTCTGGAAGCCCTCGGGCAGGGTGGCGCCGGTGACCTGGCGGATCACCCGGGGGCCGGCGAAGCCCATCCGGGCCCCGCTCTCGGCGAGCACGACGTCGGTGTTGGTGGCGAAGGAGGCCGCCACGCCGCCGTACGTCGGGTCGGTGATGACGCTGACGGAGAGCAGGCCCGCCTCGCGCAGCCCGGCGATGGCCTGGCTGACCGTGGCCATCTGCATCAGCGACAGCGCGCCCTCCTGCATCCGGGCGCCGCCGGAGGCGGTGACCAGCACCAGCGGCACCTCCTCCGCGAGCGCGTGTTCGGCGGCCCGGGTGATCAGCTCGCCGACGGCGCAGCCGAGGCTGCCGCCGAGGAAGCGGAAGTCCATCACCGCCAGGGCGACGGGGTGCCCGCCGATCCGGGCGGTGCCGCAGAGCACCGCCTCGTCCAGCCGGGTGCCGGCGCGCGCCGCGCTGAGCCGGTGCGGGTACGGCAGCACGTCGACGAAGCCGATCGGGTCGACCCGTACCGCCCGCTCCGGCAGCGGGGTGAACGACTCCGGGTCGGTCAGCTGCGCCACCCGGTCGGGGGCGTCGAGCCGGGCATGCGATCCGCACTCGGGGCAGACGTCCAGGTTGCGCCGCAGCCGCTTGCGGTACAGCAGCGAGGCGCATCCGTCGCACCGGGACCAGAGCTGCTCGTCGCGGGGAGCGGTGGTGGTCACGGCCGCCGTCCGGGGGCGTCGTACCGGTAGAAGCAGTGCGCCATGGCGTCCCGCGGGGACCGCCAGGTCGTCAGGTACGGCGAGATGTACGGCCGCAGCCGCTCGCTGACCCGGACGAACTCGGGGTGGCCCCGGGCGTCCTCCACCGCGCCCTCGGTCGGCCGCTCCGTCTCCAGCAGGTGCACGTACAGGTCGTGCAGCCGGTAGAGCGAACGGTGCCGGACGCCGACCAGGCCGGGCAGGTCGGTCGCGTCGGACTCGGCGAAGATCTCGGCGACCCGTTCCTCGGCGGTCGGCAGCACCTTGGCGACGATGAGCGAGCGGTCCATGGACAGCCTCCCCTGGGATGCGTTCCGGGGCGAGCGCCACCGGTCCGCCGGACGACTGCCGCCACGGTGCCGCCGGGGGCGTCAACGCGGCGTCATCGGATCGCCATCCGGGCCCGGCTCTCGTGACGCTGCGTTGACGCTAGCTGTGCGTAAGCTATGGGGAGATCAACTTACCGGTACCGGCATGGCGACACTTCCTCGCAGTTCAGCGTAGTTTTGAGCGAGTCCAGGAGAGACGGTCGCATTGATGACGAGCTGTTGACCCAGCGTAACCATCGTTGATAATCTCCGTCTTTGTCAGCCCGGCGACAGCGGCGTCCGCCGCCGAGGCGGAGCCGCTCCGACACCGGGGTCGCGGGCAGCCGAGCCGGGCATCAGCAGACGGTCGGGACGTGGGTTCCGGTGCAGGGGGTGCGCCCGTGTCCGGTCAATCGAGAATGCCGACGGCCGGGGACCCGTCCGCCCCGCGGGTGTCGCTGCACCTGCTGGGCGGCTTCCGGCTGCTGCACGACGACGTCCCGGTGGTGGTGCCCCGGGGCCTGCAACGGGTCATCGCCCTGATCGGACTCCACCCGTCCGCCACCCGCAGCCACCTGGCCGGCCTGCTCTGGCCGGAGACCTCGGAGGAACGGGCGTTGTCGTCGCTGCGGACCGCCCTGTGGCGGTTGCGCCAGGACCCGTGCTGCCCCTTGTTCACCGACGGTGACACCGTCCGGCTCGGCGACACCGTCTACCTCGACGTCGACGAGCTGGTCGAGGCCGCCGCCCGGGTCCGCGACGGCGAGATCCCCCGTACCGCCGGCGCCACGGCCCGGCACGACCTGCTTCCCGGCTGGTACGACGACTGGGTGCTGCTGGAGCGGGAACGACTGCGCCAGCTGCGGCTGCACATGCTGGAGGAACTCGCCGGCAACCACCTCGCCGCCGGCCGGCACGGCGAGGCCCTGGAAGCGGCCCTGGAGGCGATGGCCGCCGAGCCGTTGCGGGAGACGCCGCACCGCCTGGTGGTCCGGATCCACCTGGCCGAGGGGAACGCCTTCGAGGCGGTGCACGCCTTCTACGTCTACCGGGACCTGCTCCTGCGCGAGCTGCGGCTGGAGCCCTCCGCCGCGATGTGCGCGCTGCTCGCCGACACGCTCGCCCCGATCCGCCACGCCACCCGGCGGGAGCCGCCGCCGCGCCGCACCGACCGCACCGGACCGCCCGGCACCCCGGCACCGCAGCGCGGCCCGACCGCGCCCGCCGGCCCCGGCCAGCGGTGACCCGGCGACGCCGGCCACAAGGGACGTCACGGCCGATGTCACCGACGCACGCCCGTCGGTGACGGGGAGGTGACAGCCGCTCGGCAACGCTGTGGCCCACACGGCGTCCGCCACTCCTCGGCGGGGGCAGCACCGGCGAGAGGGGTCCCGATGAGCCGACTGTTGGTCGTCAGCCGGATCGTGCCCGGCGCGCAGGGACGGGTGGCACAGATCTTCGCCGAGTCCGACGGGACCGAGCTACCCCGCCTGACCGGCGTCCGCCACCGGTCCCTGTACTACCTGCACGACCTCTGCGTACACCTTATGGAGACCACGGACGTCGACCCGGACGTGGCGGCCGGGGCGCGCGAGCACCCGCTGTACCGGATGGTGAACGAGCGGCTCTCCGCGCACACGTCGCCGTACCTGCCGACGTGGCGCTCCCCGCGGGACGCCGTGGCCGACTGCTTCTACAGCTGGGACGCCGCCGACACGCCGGCGCCCCGGCCGCTCTGCTGAGGCGGCGCTCGGCCGGGGCGCCCGGACCCGCACGGCACCAGGGTCCGGGACGCCCCCTTGTGGCCGGCCGTGGCACACGCTCGGTCATCCCACCGCCACGGGCCGACACCACCCCGTCCCACCAGCGACGAGAGCGGCGGACCTCTCTGTCGCCGCCGCCGTGCGTGTGCGAAGCTGCCCCGAGTTTTCTCGCGATTGTCACGCACACACATACGAGGAGGTTGGCCGTGCCGTCGAGTTTCGGGCAATGGCTGGTCCTGATCCTGGCCCTGCTGGTGGGACTGGTGGTCGGCTGGGTGGTGAGCGGTCGACGGGCCGCTGCCGAGCCGGCGACGACCACGGTGGAGGGTGAGCCGGCGGCCGGGGCCACCGTCGACGAGGAGCGGCCGGAGGCCGTCGTCGACGAGGTTCCCGCGCCGACCGCGGTGACCGAGGAGCCGGCCCCGGTGGAGCAGGAGGCTCCGCCGGCCGCCGCCACCCTGGCCGCCGAGGCCACCACCCTGCCCTCCACCGAGAGTTCCGACACCACGCCCGCCGAGGTCGTCGCCGCCGACGCGGCGGTCGAGGCCCAGCCGGAGCCGGTCGCCGAGCCGGCCGTCACCGAGCCGGCCGTCGCGGAGCCGGCCGTAACGGAGCCGGCCGTCGCGGAGCCGGTCGCGGCGCAGGAGGGCGCCGGCCCGGCGGTCGTGCCCGCGCCGCGCGCCGCCGTGGAGGACGCCGCGCCGGCCGCGGCGGAGAGCGGCACCGACGCGCCAGCGGACGACTTCCGCCGGATCCAGGGCGTCGGGCCGAAGATGGCCGCCGCCCTGCAGGCCGCCGGCATCCGTACGTACCAGCAGCTCGCCGAGCTGGACGAGGCAGCGCTGCGGGAGACCATCAGGGCCGCCGGCCTGCGTGCCGCGCCGAGCCTGGCGACCTGGTCGCAGCAGGCGAAGCTGCTGGCCGGCGCCCGCGCCGAGGCCGAGCAGGCGCTGCCGGCGGGCACCGGCGAGGACGCCTGACCTGTCCCCGGGCCGGTGGGCACCGCCTACCGGCCCGGGACACCACGGGGACGGCCGGCCCGCGCCGCCTGCCTCGCGGTTTCCGCCCGAGCCGGCGCCCGGGCAATCGGGTGGAAAGGGCGGAACGGACACGAGCATGCGCGACCGTCGCTACGGTCGGTGAAGGGCCGGACGGCCCGCCGCGCCGATCCCGCCACCGCAGGAGCAGCTCGTGCCCTTCGCCACGCCGGAGCAGCCCGCCAACCGGCGGCCCCCGGTTCGTGACCCCGAGTCACCCCGTCGGGTGACCCTGCTGGAGCTCTTCTTCGACCTGGTGTACGTGGTCGCGCTCGCGCTCATCTCCCGCGGCCTCATCACCCACCTCGGCTGGGAACAGGCCTTCCAATCGCTGATCATGCTGATGGCGATGTGGTGGACCTGGGCGATCACCACCCTGGTCACCGACATGTACGACGCGCGGCGTCCCGAGATCAAGCTGCTGATCGCCGGCGTGATGTTCGGCGCCCTGCTGATGACCACCGCCATCCCCGAGGCCTTCGGCGCCCGTGGGCTCGTCTTCGCCGGGACGTACGTGGCGATCCATATCGGACGCGGACTCTTCCTCATACCGGCGGTCCGGCACCATCGGCAGACCCAGCGCCGAGCAGCCCGGATCTTCGTCTGGTTCGCCGTCTCCGCGCTGCCATGGCTGATCGGTGGGGCGATCACCCACGGTGACGTCCGGGAGTGGCTCTGGGCGCTGGCCCTGGCCATCGACTACGTCGGCTTCCGCCTGGCCTACCCGGTACCCGGCCTGGGTGTAGTGCCGGACACCCAGCGCAACATCACCGCGGAGCACCTCTCCGAGCGCTACCAGCAGTTCTTCATCATCGCCCTGGGCGACGCCATCCTCGTCACCGGAACCGTCTTCAGCCTCCACCACTCCGAGGTGGAGAACATCGCCGCCTTCACCATCGCCTTCTTCACCACCCTGCTGCTCTGGCGGATCTACACGCACAAGTCCGGGGAGCTGCTGCCGCACGCCATCGCCCAGTCGAAGCAACCGAGCCGGTTCCTGCACACCGCGCCCTACACCCACCTGCTGCTGGTGGCCGGCGTGGTGACCACGGCTGCGGGTTTCGACCTGGTGCTGCTCGAACCGACCGGGCACACGCCGCCGGCCTGGGTGGCCGTCATCCTCGGCGGGCCAGCGATGTTCCTGGCCGGTCGCGCCGCCTTCGAGTACGAGGTGTTCAGCCGGGTCTCCCGCTCCCGGCCCGGCGGGCTGCTGGCGCTGCTCACCATCGCACCGGCTGCGCTGTTCCTCGCGCCGGTCTACGCCGCGTTCGGCGCCATGCTGGTGCTCGCCGGCGTGGCGATCGCCGACCACCTGCGCAGCCGGGGACGGCCGCCGGAGGACCCGTCCCCGCCGCACTGAGCCGGCCGGGCATGGTCGGAATCAGCCGCGCCGATCGCCCCGCGCCGTTTGACCGGACACCCGCTCTGGGTATCAGGCCTCCACCTCGAACTCACCACAACCCCCGTGGAGGCAACCCATGCGCGGCACCTCGATAGTCGGCGTCCTGGTCGTCATCTGGCTCATCATCGGCGCGATCGCCGCCGGCCAGCGCGGCTACTACAGCAACGACGACACCAACTGCGCCGAGGCGGGCACCATCCTGGTCACCATCGTGGCCGGTCCGCTGAACTACATCGGCGCCAACCCCAAGGTGGACTGCAAGCTCCCCGAGCCGTCCAAGTAGGTCACCCCGCTCTCCGGCCCGCGCCCGCTCCCCCGAGGCGCGGGCCTTGTCGTGTCCGGGCCGACAACCCCCCGTACGGCCGTGCGGTCGGCGTACCCGGGAGGCGGTCGGCGCGCGGGGAGGGCGGCGGGCCGCGACGGCCCTCAGCCGCCGACGTGGATGCCGGGACGGCGGGTGGGGTCCGGCTCGGACTTGCGGATGATCTCGCGGACCACCGGCGGGGTGTCGCCGCGGCCGAGGATCAGGTAGCGCAGCAGGTGCGCGATCGGGTTGCCCTCGGACCACTCGAAGTGGCAGTGCGGCCGGACCCCGGTGGCGTTCTGCAGGGCCAGCAGGATGGCGGCGATGGCGTTCGGCGCGGCCGGGCTGTCGGCGCGCAGGATGCGGTAGCCGCCGACCTCCACCCCGTGCACCCGCAGCACCCCGCTGAACTGCGACGGGTCGGAGATGTCGATCTCCAGGAAGAGCACGTCGGCGGCGCCGGGCACGGGGTTCATCCCACGCTGCGCCCGCTCCTTGACCCGGTACTCCTTGACCGAGCCGCTCTGCCGCTTGTTGGCGATCAGGTGCAGCCGGCCGTCGTGGGCGATCGAGTCGGCGACGAACGTGCGGGCCGCCTCGTCGAACTCGATCCGCTCGGCCCGCAGCTCGGTGGTCCGGGACACCCGGGAGATCAGCGAGACGGCGATGATGCCCGCGATGAACAGCCCGGAGATGGCGATGCCGTCGGGCTTCGAGATGACGTTCTCGGTGAGGGCGTAGAGCAGCACCACGGTGAGCACCGCGAAACCCACCCCGGCCAGGCGGCGCCGCGAGGAGTACGCGGAGATGGTCACCGCGATGGCGCCGGAGACCATCATCGCCAGGATCCCGGTGGCGTACGCCCCGGCCTGGGCGTTGACGTCGGCGCGGAAGGCGACCGTGATGGCGACGCTGATCGCGGTGTAGACCAGCACCACCGGGCGGACCGCCCGCGACCACTCCGGCGCCATGCCGTACGAGGGCAGGTAGCGGGGCACGATGTTGATCAGGCCGGCCATCGCGGACGCCCCGGCGAACCAGAGGATGAGGATGCTGCTGATGTCGTAGACCGTGCCGAACGCCTCGCCCAGGTGCTCGTGCGCCAGCCAGGCCAGGGCCCGGCCGTTGGCGGCCCCGCCGGGCTGGAACTCCTTCGGCGGGATCAGCACGGTGGTGACGAACGTGGTGGCGATGAGGTAGACCGACATCACCAGCGCGGCGGTGGCCAGCAGCTTGCGGGTGTTGCGGATGCGGGCTTCCAGCCGTGCCTCCGCGTCCGCGGCGTCCCCCTTGACCAGCGGCATCATGCTCACCCCGGTCTCGAAGCCGGACAGCCCCAGGACCAGCAGCGGGAAGGCGAGCACGCTGGTGCGCAGCACGTCCCCGGCCCCGCCGAGTTCGGTGAGCCGGGCGGTCCAGTCGCCGACCGTGGACGGGTCCGCGGCGACGTCGACGAGGCCGGCGACCACGATCACCGCGTTCAGCCCGAGGAAGACCGCGACCAGCGGGATGGCGACCTGCACCGCCTCGCTGAATCCCATCAGGAAGACCCCGCCGAGGATCAGCAGCAGCACCACGGTCACCAGCACCGCGGCGGTGCCGCCGTGCGGGAAGGACTCCGGCAGGACCGGGTTCTCCAGCAGGTGGACGGTGGCGTCGGCGGCGGACAGGGTGATCGTGATGATCCACGAGGTGGCCACGAAGCCGAGCAGCACCAGCACGAAGATCTTGCCGCGCCAGAAGGGCAGCAGCCGTTCCAGCATGGCCACCGAGCCCTGGCCGTGCGGGCTCTCCCGGGCCACCCGGCGGTACATCGGCAGCATGCCGAGCAGGGTCAGCGCCACGATCAGCAGGGTCGCCAGCGGGGAGAGCGCCCCGGCCGCGACCGCGGCGATGCCGGGCAGGTAGGACAGGGTGGAGAAGTAGTCGACGCCGGTCAGGCACATCACCTGCCACCACGGGTGCGCGGGCGCCTGGTGCTCCCGGGTCTCCGGGCCGACCGGCTGCACCCGGTGCTCGAAGAGCCACCGGGCCAGCCGGCTGGTCGGCTCGGGCGGGCGGGCGGGGGTGTCCACGCACGCCGGCACCCCGGCCGGCCCCCGCCGGGCCCGGTCACCGTGTTCCGGGTCGCGCGCCGCGCGCAGCGCCCGGTCCGCCGCCGCGGTCTGCGCCTGGTTGCGCCGCCCCCGCGCACGCCGGGGCTGCGCCCCGTCCCGCCCGTCCGCCATCTGCACCCCTTCAGGCCCTGATCCGACGGTAGGCGGTACCCCGGGTCCGGCCCGCTGGAACCCGACAAGCCGGAAAAGATCATCCGGCCGGCCGGGTGGCGTCGGGGAGCGCAGGTCGCGGCAGGTTGCGGTGTCCGATGGGCCGGAAACCGCGAGATGCCCTATGCCGCGCGGCGGGCCGGGACGCGCCCGCCCGCGGTCAGCCGGGCGGGGTCAGCACGGCGTCCCGCAGCGCCTCCGGGTCGGTCACGGTCACCGTGACCGCCGGGTGGCGCGGCCAGGGGCCGGGCACCAGGGCCGGTACCGGGGTGGCGAACCGGAGGCAGACCCCGGCGGCCACGCTGCTGCCGAAGGTCACCCCGCCGTCGGCCAGGGACAGGTGCGGTCCGATCGCCCGCCACCAGCGGTACGGGCCGCCGAGTTCCGCCCCGGTGAGGTTGTCCCGGGCGGTGCGCAGCAGCCACGGACCGAACCGGACCACCAACTCGTCGGGGCCGAACTCGACCCGGGCGGTCTCCGGGCGTATCCCGAGCAGGGCCAGGGGCACCCGGAACGCCGGGTCGAAGCGGAACGCGAAGCGGCGGCTCGGGCCGGGCCGGGCGGGGTCGTGGTGCGCCATGGCGGCGACGTACCCGGCGCGGCCGGTCCGACACCCGGTCAGCCCGGGCCGGCCCAGCCGCCGCCGCGCACGCCGGGACCGGCCGGCACCCCCCGGGCCGGCCGGTCCCCTCCCCTTCGGGTCATCCGCGCAGGTCCAGGCGGTCGGCCAGCCAGGCGAGCCGGTCGTCGCGGACCCGGGCGGCGCCGAGGTCGTGCTCCTCGCGGGGATAGAGCAAGACCCGGGCCTGCGGCGCGGCCGCTGCGAAGGCGGCGCGGGTCTCCGGGCCGACGAACCGGTCCGCGGCGGCGAACTGGAGGTACGCCCCGGCGCCGAGCGGCCCCACCAGGTCCACCGGGTCCAGCCCGGCGAACACCGCCCGGTACGCCGCCCGCTCCGCCTCGGGCAGCTGGAGCCAGTACAGGTCGAACCAGTTCGCCCAGGTGGCGTCCGGCGCGAGGAGCACCGCGGTCCGCAGCCCGGGCTCCGCGGCGGCGAGGTCCACGGCGTACATCGCGCCGTAGTCGTGGCCGACCACGGCGGTGCGGGTCACGTCCACGCCGGGCTCGGCGAGCAGCCGCCGGTACGCCTGCCGCACCGCGTCGAGCTGGGCGGTCACCGCCGCGCGGTCCCGGGCGTCGCCGACCGGGTCGCCGGCCCACGGGAAGGTGAGCTGGGGCAGCAGGGAGACCACCCCGCGCCCGGCCAGCGTGGTCGCCTCGGCGAGGAACTCGGTCCGGTCCTGGTTGGCCCGGCCCGGCTCGAACCAGTGCAGGTCCAGCACGCCGGCCAGCCCGCCGCCGGAGCGTTGCGGCCGGACCAGCCAGGCCCGGACGGCCGGCTGCCCGGGCACCGAAATCTCGATGTCCCGGACCAGCACGGCGTCCGGGTGGCCCTCGGCGGCGGCCTCGGCGGGCGCCTCCGCGCGCGCCCCGCCGGCACCGCCGAGCGCGCCGGTGACCAGCAGCACGGCCGTGGACACGAGTACGGACAGACGTCGCACCCCACACCTCCATAAGTTCTTAAACACGTTTTACAACTGATGACGCTAGGATGGCGGGCGGCGATCGGTCAAGGCGGGAGGTACGACGGACGTGTCGGCAATCGGACGGCGGAACGGGCCCGGATGAGCGCGGTGCCACCCCTGGAACCCGCGCTGCGGCTCGCCGTCGCGCTGCTGCACAGCTACTGGGTGCTCCAGGATCCGGTCGACCAGCTCTCCGTGGCCCGGCTGCGGGCCGTCGGCCGGGAACTCGGCCTCGCCGAGGTCACCGAGCCGCTCGGCGAGCCGGACCTGCCCCGGCTGCGGGACCTGCGGGAGCGCCTCTACCAGGTCTTCGCCGCGCCCGACCCGGCCAGCCGGGTGACCACCCTCAACGAGGTGCTGGCGGAGGTCAGCGCGGGCACCACGGTCGAGTCCGCCCCGGACGGCACGCTGCGGCTGGCGCCGCTGCCCCGCCCCGGGTCGGTCGGGCCGTTCGCGGCCGTGGTCACCGGGGCGCTCGCCCGGGCCGCGGCGACCGGCGGGACGGACCGGTTCGGGGTCTGCGCGGCCGACCCGTGCCGGGCGCCCTACCTGGACCGGACCCGGGCGGGCCGGCAACGGTACTGCTGCGAGCTGTGCAACAACCGGGCCGCCGCGGCGGCGTACCGGAGCCGGTCCCGCCGCGGCTGAGCCCCGGCGGCGCGTCGGGGCCGGCTCCTCGGCGGCCGCCGGCACGGCGTCAGGCCAGGTCAGGCCCGTTTGATCGGTCCGCAGAATCGCGCCGGCGTGAAGGGCCGGCCGGGTGGCGCGGCGGACCGCCACACCGGGTTCACCTGGATCGCCAGGGCGGGCGCATGCCACGCCTCCCCCAGCCGCTGGAACAGGCCGTACTCGGAGCGGGTGTGCGTGATGTTCGCACCGGCAAGGAAGTTGACCAACTCGTCGTTGGCGGCCACCTGGCCGATGATGCCCCCGTGGAAGCCCGGCACCTCGACCACCGGGATCCTGATCGGCTGGCCCGGTGGCGCCTCGGCCGCGGTCACCGTGGGGAGGAAGGCGACCACTCGTACACCCGGAACAGGGCACAGAGTCTGGTAGCGGTAGAAGGGCGCCTCATCGAGCAGCGAGCGGATGAACGGCTCGTCGGGCGTGGTGGGTGCCTTACTGCCGATGGTCGTCACGTGGAACATCACCCGCAGCAGCCACCCGGCCGCCAGCCCCCAACCGGTACTGGCGTCCGGCGGCGGGTAGTAGGTCCGCCCGGCGCGGATCAGCGGACTGAACATGGCCAGCGCCCGCACCGGAGAGTCGGGCCGCTCCCGCAGATAGGTGCGGGCCACCATCACCCCCTCACTCTGCGCGACCAGCGCGATGGGCCGGCGCGTCCGCCGGTGTACCGCCTCGACCTGCGCGGCAAGCAACTGCGAGCTGGACTCCAGCGATCGATGGGTGGCGTTCGCCCGGTACGGCAGCGGACGGCCACCCGAGTCCAGGCCGAGGTATGAGAACAGCTCTACGTTCGGATCCGCCGAAGGCCGCCCGTCGTAGGCAGAGTTGTGCCCGGTCAACAAGATCACCGCGTAGGGCACCCGCTCGGACAGCGGCCGGCTGAAGATCGGCGGCGTGAAGGTGTTCGCCCGTTGACTGGGCTGCGAAAGCACTTGCGTCGCCAGCGGGACGGCCAGGGCGAGCACCACGACGACCGGCACCACCGGCACCCGCCGCCACCGTACCCGCGTCTGAAGAAGGGCCGCCTGCACCGTCTGTTTCCACAACAGCCCGTTCACGGCGCCGGCGACCGCGGCGACGAGCGGCGTCCACACCTCGGGGGCGCTCCACACCCCCGCGCCCGCCACGGTGAGCACGACAAAGTCGAGCAGCGACCAGCCGACCAACTCGGCCGAGGGCAGCCCGCGCCACAGGCCCCGGCCCACCGACATCCGCTGCAGGAAGGGGGCGAGCAACATCATCGGGACCACCGCAGCAAACAGAAACCAGGACAGCGAGACCACCGACGCCGCAATCGAGTACGCGGCGAAGGGTAGGACGATCACCGCGCCGAGCGCCGCCACACCGATGTTGCGCAGCAGAAGCGCACGGTACGGCGGCCGGGGCATCCGGGCTGGCCAGGCCAGGCTGACCAGGGCCGCGGACAACACCGCCCGCAGCGCGAGCAGGCCCAGCAGGCCGAAGCAGAACATCAGCCACGAGTTGTGGTAGACCAGCAGCCAGCGCATGTCGTGGTAGGAGTCGTACGGCCAGACCGCCGAGGCCTGCGGGGCCAGCCCCTCTGCCGTGACAAACCCGATCAGCACCAGCACGAGGACCTCAGCCGTCGGGACCGCCGCGGCGATCGCAAGGAGCGCCACCAGCCGACGGTGGGTCGGTCGCACGAGTCCTCCTTCGGCACGCGACGCTCTGCGTCGACTCTCGCGCGTCTCGACGGTCGCGTACGGCCAAACGGCCGAATCGGTCGGGTATCCGCTCACCACCGCTGAACGACCTCGCCATGCGCGCAGTCAGGCCAGCGCGGCGGCCCAGCGGTCGGCGTGAGCGTGGAGCAGGTCGGCGGTGGCCTGCCAGTAGGGGCCGTCCTCCGCGTGGATCCGCGCCCACGGCTGCACCCCGTCCCGGGCGCCCCGGCGCAGCAGGTCGGACATGGCCCGGGCGCGCGGGCCGAGCAGGGCGGCGAGGGCCGGCCGGTCCGCCACCGGCAGGCCGTAACCGTCGACGAAGGCGCGCAGCCGGGCCGCGGACTCGTCGAGCGGCCGGTCCGGGCGCAGCCCGGCCATGCTCTGCGCCGCGTACGCCAGCTCCCAGCCGCGGGTGCCCGGGCCGGCGCCGTCCCAGTCGATCAGCACCCAGCCGCGCGCCGAGCGGACCAGGTTCCACGGCGCGGCGTCGTGGTGGCAGACGAGTTCCTCGCCGTCGGGCGGGATGACCCGCTGCCACGCCGCTCCGGGCGGGGGCACGAAGCCCTCCGCCGCCCGGTGCAGGTCGGCCAGGAACGCGCCGATCGACGCCAGCTCCGCCGGCGAGTACGTGCCGGCCGGGTCGCCCAGCTCGCCCGGGACGTACTCCAGCACCTGGCGACCCTGCTCGTCACGGCCGAGCGGCCGGGGCGCGCCCGGGAAGCCGACCGCGTGCAGGTGGGCCAGCAGGGCGTCGACGGCCGCGGTCCACGGACCGGCCGGACGCCGGACGGTGTCGCCGATCCGCACAACGCCGGCGGTCACGTTGCCGGTCAGCGCCTGCTCCACCGGCCCATCCTCGCACCCGGGCGCGCGGACGGCGTCCCCGCGTTCCCCGGACGAGGGAACGCGGGGACCCCCGTCCCGGCTACTGCAGGAACGCCCCCAGCGGCGACAGCAGCAGCCGGCCGAGCAGCGCGGCGTTGTCGTCGAGCCGCGTCCGCTCACACTCGCGGGCATCCGGGTCGTGCCGGCAGCGCCAGATCTTCTGCGCGTTGCGCCAGGCCACGTTCCGGGTGTACTCCACCAGTTCGCCCTGGTACCAGTCGTCGATGTCGCCGTTGACCATGTCGATCATGAGCTGCCAGTGGTCCAGGTAGCCCCGGCGCAGCTCGGGGATCCGTTCGGCGAAGATCTTGTTGATCTCCAGGTAGTCGCGGTGCTGGTCGCCGCCGTCGACCGGCTCGGACTCCAGGCTCTCGAGCGTGGTCACCAGCGCGAACGGCAGGTCGTAGTTGATGTGGGCGTTCACGCCGGCGGCGGCCGACGGCAGCGGCCGGGCGTCCGGGCCGCGCATCCGCTGGAACAGGCAGGACCACGCCTTCGGGGTGCTCGGGCTGGAGTCGGTCCAGAAGCGCAGCGCGTCGAAGTACCGGGCGGCGAACTCCACGTCCAGCCGGGCGAGGAAGACCGGGTCGACGAACCGGTCGTCGTAGAGGCCGTCGAGGACGGTGCTGGTGATGACCAGGTAGAGCTTGTTGAAGTCCGCGAGCGGGCAGCTCGCCTCCAGCGGAGGCAGCCGGACCAGCAGATCCTGCAGCTTGGTGAGATGGTCGACGACCGCCGGCACGTCGGCGGGGTGGTCGGCGAGCAACCCGACGATGTCCTGGTGCACGGGACCCCAGACCGGTTCGGTCATCTCTCCTCCATCGCGCCCGGCGCGCTCCCCAGCGGCGCGCCGGCAACTCGGACAGCCTTCCAGCCGACGTACGTCGATCGGATCAGTAGAACGACGTATCCGCGCGCGGTCGTCTACTCGGGCCGGTTGCGCAGGAAGATCGCGCTGGCCTGGACCCGGGTGCGGACCTGGAGCTTGTCGAAGATGTGCGACACGTGCACCCCGATGGTCCGCTCGCTGATGAACAGCCGCTGGCCGATCTCCTTGTTGGTCAGCCCCTCCGCGACCGCGGCGAGCACCTCCCGCTCCCGGGCGGTCAACGCGGCCAGCTCGACCGTCGGGGCGTCGGCCGGCGCGGCCGTCCGCTGCCGGGGCACCGGCCGCGGCTCGGCCGGCGCGCGCTCCTCCAGCGTCACCCGGGCCCGCCCGGCCAGCGTGCGGATCTCCGAGCTCAACGGGACCGCGCCCAATCCCTGCGCCATCCGGTACGCCTCGCCCAGCAGCCGGGCGGCGGTGGCCGGACGGCTGCGCCGGACCAGCAGCGCCTCGGCCTGGCGCAGCCGGGAGTAGGCGGCCGGGTAGGGGTGGTTGCGACGGTCCCACTCGGCGGCCGAGCGGGCCCACAGCTCCGGGTCGCCCCGCTCGTCGAGCCGGCTCAGCTCCGCCGCGCAGAGCGCCAGGAACCCGTCCGCCACGTAGCGCACCGGCGCGCCGGCCTTCTCGCTCTTGCGGGTCACCCGGTCGACCACCTCGCGCAGCCGACGCACCGCCGTCGGGTCCACCTCGACCGTCCGGCTGGCGTGCGCCTCCGCCTCCGCGCGCAGCCCGTGCCAGGCCAGGGTGGCCAGCACGATGACGTCGTCCGAGCGGCTCTCGGTCAGTCCACGTTGGACGGCCTGTCGGGCCAGGTCGTGCCGGCCCTGCCACATCGCCAGGCCGGCCCGGAGGATGAGCATGGGCAGCACGTGCCGGGCGCCGCCGCCGGCCAGCATGGTGGCCACCGCCTCCAGGTCCCGGTCGGAGGCCTCGACGTCGCCGTAGCCGACCGAGAGCCGGCAGCGGGCGAGCAGCAGCTCGACCGCGTCGGCGCCGGACGGGCGGTGCCGCAGCGCGGCGGCGACCACCTTCTCGGCCTCGGCCCACTGCCCGACCCGGAACAGCCCGTTCGTGGCGATGGCCAGCAACCGGGTCTCCCAGGTGCGGCCCAGCCCCAGCTCGGCCACCCGCTCGGCGCCCCGGCGGGCCACCACCACCCCCTCTTCGAGGATGTTCAGCGGCCCGGTCAGCAGCTCCGCCAGGTGCAGGTACGCGCACGCCACGTCCTCCGGCCGGCCGGACCGCTCGGCGGTCTCCAGGGCCTGCCGCATCACGGCCAGCCCGGCCTCCGGGTCCTCCAGCCACGCCTCGCTGTAGCCGAGCGCGGCGCTGGCCAGCACCACCTCCGACGTGGAACCGGGCACGTCGGCGGCGAACTGGAGGGCTTCCCGGGCCTGCTCACCGGCCTCCGCGTACCGGCCCAGGTGCAGCAGCAGCTCGGCCAGGTGGGCGGCGGCGGTGGCCCGCTCCCGGGGCGTGCAGTCCGGGGACTCCAGCGCCCGCCGGTATTCCGCTTCGGCGGGCGCGGACCGGCCGGCGGCGGCCAGGTAGCGGGCCCGTCGGATGTGCAGGGCGCAGGCCGGCGGGCCGGCCGGATCCCGGGCCAGCTCCTCCAGCAGGTCCAGCGCCCGGGCGTGCTCGCCGCTGTGGTGCGCCGTCTCGGCCGCGTGTTGCAGCAGGTCGGCGCGGTCGACCTCGACCGGCGCCGGGCGCTCGACGTCGGCCGGGACCCCGGCCGGGGTGACGGCCAGCTGCAACGCCGCCGACCAGTGGCGGTGCGCCTCCGCGTACCCGTGCAGCCGCTCGGCCTCGCGGGCGGCGGCCATCGCGGCGGGCAGCGCCAGGCCCGGCTCCCCCGCCAGCCGCCAGTGGTGGGCCAGCCGGGCCTGGTGCAGCTCGGCGGTGGCCGAGGTCAGCGCCTCGGCGTAGCGCCGGTGCAGCGCGGCCCGCTCGGCCGGCAGCAGCTCGTGCGCCAGCACCTCGGCCACCAGGCGGTGGCGCAGTCGGTAACCGTCGTCGGCGCCGATCAGCAGCCGGTGCGCGACCGCGGCCCGCACCGCCTCGATCAGCTCCTCCTCCGGCAGTCGGACCACCTGGGCCAGCAGCCAGTGCTCGACCGGTTCGACGCCGGCCGCGATCGCGTGCACCACCGCGTGGGCGTGCTGCGGCAGGGCGTCGACGCGGGACAGGAAGACCTCGCGCAACGTGTCGGAGAGGTCGTCGCGGCCGTCGCGCAGGTCGCGGGCCAGTTCCTCGACCACGAACGGGTTGCCACCGCTGCGCTGCCACATCCGGTCGGCGGCCTCGGGGGCGAGTGGGGCGCCGACGACCGCGGCGGCCAGCTCGTCCGTGCCGGGCCGGTCCAGCGGCGCCAGGTCGACCACCCGGACCGAGCGCAGCCGGCGCAGCTCGGTGAGGACCCGGCGCAGCGGGTGCGCGCCCTGCAACGACTCGGCGCGCACCGCGGCGAGCACCGACAGTTGCAGGTCACCGAGACCGGCCAGCAGATAGAGCAGGAGCTGGCGGGTGCTCCGGTCGACCCACTGGAGGTCGTCCAGGACCAGGACCAGCGGGCGCCCGGCCGCGACCAGGTGCAGCCCCTGGGAGACCCGTTCCAGCAGCGCGCCGGCGCCGTCCGGCCCGGGGGTCTCCTGGTCGAACACCTGGAGCAGGCCGCGGACCGCCGAGGCGGTGCGGGCCTCGGTCAGCCCGGCGTCGAAGCGGCGCAGCGCCTGCCGCAGCGGGTGCAGCGGGGAGGCGTCGCCGATGTCCAGGCAGGAACCGGTCAGCACCAGTGCGCCCGCGTCCCGCAGCCGGTCGCTCAGCTCGGCCAGCAACCGGGTCTTGCCCACGCCGCTCTCGCCGGTGAGGAAGACCGCCGCGGTATGCCCGGGGGCCACGTCGTCGAGGAGTGCCGACCGGAGCGCCGCCATGGTGTCGGCACGGCCGACGAGCGGCGCGGTGTCCACATCGCTGGCCATGGGAGGCAGCCTAGTCACAGGTTCCCGCACCGTTCTACGGCCTCAAGGCCCTAGTGGTACTCCTCGCGTCGACATTACGACTAAAGGTTGCGGGTGGTCGACATACGTCGTCCTACCGATCCCCCGACGTACCGGTGGTGAAAGTCTCCAGAGGTCGTCAGGCACCGGACCGGGGGAAAGGGTGGGTGCGATGCCAGTGACCACGACCGTGGGGAGTCGGGATCCAGTCACGCGCTGGCCGGTGCCGGAGGAGAGACGGACGGTCAGCGTGCTCTTCGTCGACATCGTCGGCTCGACCGGCCTGGTCGAGCGGCTCGACCCGGAGGACGTCCGGGCGCTGCAACTAGCGTATTTCGGCACGGTCTCGGGGGTGCTGCGCCGGTGGAACGGCGTGGTGGAGAAGTACATCGGCGACGCGGTGATGGCCCTGTTCGGGGCGCACGGCTCGGACGGCTTCGACGCGTACCGGGCGGTGCGGGCCGGGCTGGAGATCCAGGAAGCGCTGGACCGGCGCGCGCCGGCCGGGACCCGGCTGCGGACCCGGGTCGGGGTGGCGACCGGGGAGGTCCTGGTGGACCTGGCTGCCAGTCGCGACGGCGGGCACGGCGCCGCCAGTGGCGCGGTGATCACCACCGCGGCCCGGTTGCAGGAGTACGCCCCGCCGGGCGGGGTGGTGGTCTGCGCGGCCACCCGGCAGGCCGTCGCCGGCCTGCTCGAGCTGCGCCCCCTCGCCGCGATGACTGTGGCGGGCAAGACGCAGCCGCTGGACGTCTGGCGGGTCACCGGGCTGGGCCGGCCCGCGCCGGCCGGCCACCAGGGCCCGCTCGTCGGCCGGCGGCGGGAACTGGCCACCGCCGCCGACGAGATCGCCCGCGCGGTGCGGGAGCGCCGCCCCCGGTGGGTGTCGTTGGTCGGCGAGGCGGGCAGCGGGCGCAGCCGGCTGCTGCACGAGCTCGCGCGCATAATGTCCACCGTGGATGGCGCCCCGGTCCGCTGGTGCGTGGCGCAGTGCCCGCCGTATCCCCGGGGAGAGCTGGCGCCGCTGGCGGACATGGTCCGCGCCTTCGCCGGGGTCCGCGACACGGACCCTGCCGGGACGGTACGCCGCCGCGTGGCCGCCGCGCTGGGCGGGCTGCTGCCGCCGGCCCGGCGCGGCGTGGCGGCGCACGCCCTGGCCGACTTCGTGACGGCGCCCGAGGACGCCGGGGCGGCGGCCCGCGGGGCCGAGGTGTGGCGGGAGGTCCTGCTCGACATGGCGGCCGGCCGGCCGCTGGTGGTGGCCGTGGACGACCTGGACCGGGCCGCCCCGCCGCTGAACCGGTTCCTGCACCGGCTCTTCGCCGCCGCGACCGAGCGAGGGCTGCCCCTCGCGGTGGTGGCCACCCACGGCCCGGGCTGGGCCGACCTGCTGCCCGGGGCCGCCGGCCGGCGGCGCCGGGTGCCCCTGGGGCCACTGGGCACGGTGGACACCGGGCGGCTGCTGCGGCATCTGCTCGGCCGGGTCGGCCGACCGGCCGCGCTGGCCCGGGAGCTGCTGCCACTGACCGGCGGCAACCCGGCCGCCGCCCGGGCGTACGTGCGGGCGCCGGACGTCGCCGGCGGCCCGGCGGGGCCGGTGCCCGACGCGGTACGCCGGATGGTCGACGCTCGGCTGGACCGGCTGGACGGGCCGCAGCGGGCCGTGCTCATGGCCGGCGCGGCGTACGGGACGGACTTCACGCCCGGCACGGTCGAGCGGCTGCTGGACTGGACAGCGGGCCGGGCCGAGCCGGCGCTGCGCGGCCTGGTCGAGGCCCGCGTGCTGCGCCGGACCGGCCACGGAAGGTACGCCGTCGCCGAGCCGACCGTGGCCCGGGTGGCCCGGCACCGGCTGCCGCGTACGCTGCGGGCGGAGTTCGCCCGCCGGACCCGGGCGGCAGCGACCTGCCCGGGCGCGCCGCAGCCCGCCACGCACCCGGCCGGGGCCAACGCGAACCCGACCGCCGCGGGCACGCACCCGACGGCGGCGACCACGAACGCGGCCGGCGCGGAGCCGGGCCCGGCCGCCGCCGACCGGCCTCTCCTGCTGCGCGCACCGGTCGACGGCGGTCCGACGCCGCGCCAGCCCAGCCGGGCGGCTGGCCGACGTGCTGGTCCCGATGACCACGGCGACCTGCGACCGGTGCCGCTCGCGCGCCCGGGTCGGCCGGCCCCCGCGACCGTCGACGGCCGGCCGGCGGCGGATCGGTCGGGCCGTTTCGCCGGCGGTCGACCCGGCCGGGTGCGCCTCGTCGAGCGCCCCGGCCGCCAACTGACGCCGCGCGGCCCGGACCCGGCACGGCCCCTGTCGGACCGGACGGGGTGCCGGGTCGAGGTTCCCGGTTCGCCGCAGACAAGTCCGGCGGACCGGGTCGCGACCGGGCCGGCGTTCCCCGGCACCGGATCGCCGTTCGGGCACCGGGTCGCCGGCGCACCGGCCGGCCCGTCCGCGCGCGCCGGCGGCAGACGGGCCCCCCGGCTCGCGACGGCTCCCCTCGGGAACCGATTAGACCGGGCGCCCGAGACCGGGCCGCCGGCGTTCGCCGCGGCCTGACCCGACGCCGTGGCCGGAGCGGGCACGGGGCCACTCCGGCCACGGCGTCGACCCCACGACGGTCAGCGGCCGGCGAGGAAGGCCAGCGCCCGGTCCCAGGTCAGTGCGGCCGCCGGCGCGTCGTGGTCGGGCAGGTCCGGGTCGGTGAAGAGGTGCCCGGGGCCCGGGTAGCGGTGCACGGACACCTCGGCGCCGGCGGCGGTCATCGCCTGCCGCCACTGCGCGACCTCGTCGTCCGGCTCATACTCGTCGGGGTCGGCGAGGTGCAGCTGCACCGGCAGCCCGGGCCGCACCGACTCCGGCGCGCCGCCGGTGCCGTGCAGCAGGAGCAGGGCCGCCGCCTCCGGCCGCTCGGCGAGCAGCGCCCCGGCCACCCCGGCGCCCATCGAGAAGCCGGCCAGCACGGTCTCGGCGGGCAGCTCCGCCGCGGCCACGCGGGCCCGGTCGAGGACGACGTCCCGGCCCACCTTGTCGAGCAGGGCGAAGCCCTCCTCCACCGCGTCCGTGGCGGGTACGCCGTACAGGTCGGGGGTGGTGACCCGATGGCCGGCGGCGCGGAACCGGTCGGCGGCGGTGAGTACGGCGGGCCGCAGCCCGTAGACCGAGTGCAACAGCAGGATGTGTGCCATGCCCCATCCTGGCGCACCCCCACCGTCGTCGGCGGGCGCCGGGCCGCGGCGTCAGTCGCGGGCGATGGTGCGGCTGCGGCCGCGGAACTCGGCGACCACCTCGTCACCCCGCCACACGGTGACGTCGTAGATGCCACTGCGGCCGTAGCGGACCCGCTCGGCGGCCCGGGCCTCCAGCAGGTCACCCTCGCGGACCGGGCGGAGGAAGCTGATCTCGCCGCCGGCGGCCACGGTGGCCGGGCCGTGGCTGTTGCAGGCCAGCGCGAACGCGGTGTCGGCGAGCAGGAAGACGAAGCCGCCGTGGCCGATGGCATGGCCGTTCAGCATGGCCGGGGCGACCCGCATCCGGGCCACCGCCGCGCCGTCGCCGGCCGAGACCAGCTCGATGCCGAGCCCCTTGGACGCCACGTCGGCGTCGAACATGTCGTGTGCCGCGGTACGGCGTCCGTCGCGCTCCCCCACCTCAGTGCCCCCGCCGCTGGTCCACGATCCGGCGCATCTTGCCCATCGACCGTTCCACCCCGTCCGGTTCGATGACCTGCACCGCCACGCTCACCCCGATGGTGTTCTTGACCTGCTGCACCAGGGCCGCCCCGGCGCGCTCCGCCTCGTCCTCGGCGACGCCGACCCGACGCTCCACCTTGACGGTGAGCGTGTCCATCCGGCCCTGCCGGTCCAGGACGCACTGGAAGTGCGGCGACAGCGCCGGGGTACGCAGGATCAGCTCCTCGATCTGGGTGGGGAAGACGTTCACCCCCCGCACGATCATCATGTCGTCGGTCCGGCCGGTGATCTTCTCGATCCGGCGCATGGTCCGGGCGGTGCCGGGCAGCAACCGGGTCAGGTCACGGGTGCGGTAGCGGAGCACCGGCATCGCTTCCTTGGTCAGCGAGGTGAGCACCAGTTCGCCCTGCTCGCCGTCGGGCAGTACCGCGCCGGTCACCGGGTCGATGATCTCCGGATAGAAGTGGTCCTCCCACAGGTGCAGGCCGTCCTTGGTCTCCACGCACTCGACCGCCACCCCGGGGCCCATCACCTCGGACAGCCCGTAGATGTCCACGGCGTGCATGTCCAGGCGCTGCTCCATCTCGCGGCGCATGTCCTCGGTCCACGGCTCCGCGCCGAAGATGCCCACCTGGAGCGAGGTGGCCTTTGGGTCGATGCCCTGGCGTTCCAGCTCGTCCACGATGGCCAGCATGTAGCTGGGAGTGACCATGATGACCTCGGGCGCGAAGTCGCGGATCAGCATGGCCTGCCGCTCGGTCATGCCACCGGAGACCGGGATGACGGTGCAGCCCAGCTCCTCGGCGCCGTAGTGCGCGCCGAGCCCGCCGGTGAAGAGCCCGTAGCCGTACGCCACGTGCACCCGGTCGCTGGGCCGGCCACCGGCGGCCCGGATCGAGCGGGCCATCAGCCGGGCCCAGGTGGCGAGGTCCTGCTTGGTGTAGCCGACCACGGTGGGCCGGCCGGTGGTGCCGGACGAGGCGTGCAGCCGGGCGATCCGCTCCCGGGGCACCGCGAACATCCCGAACGGGTAGTTCTCCCGCAGCTCGGCCTTGCCGGTGAACGGGAAGCGGGCCAGGTCGGCCAGCTCGCGCAGGTCGTCGGGGTGGACGTCGGCCGCCTCGAACGCGCGGCGGTAGTGCGGCACGTTGTCGTACGCGTGCCGCAGGGACCAGCGCAGCCGCTCCAGTTGCCGGGCCCGCAGCTCGTCGACGCTGATCCGCTCGACGGGCTCCAGCTCCTCGGGGCGAGGGGTGCGGTCCTGCACGGTTGCCTCCTGCGCGACGGTCCCGACGCCGCGTCGCGCCGGGCGATGCCGCACACCGTACGCCCGTACCGGTCGGTCGTGCCAGGTCAGGGGGCTGGGGCGTCAGCCGGGGGCGGGCAGCCGGTGCAGGGCGTCGACCAGCGGGGCCAGCTCGGGGGTCCGCTCGGCCTCGGCGAGCGCCTCGGCGAGCACCCGGTCGTGCGTCGGCCGGGCCCGGGCGAGCAGGTCGGAACCGGCCGGGGTCAGCTCGGTGTAGATGCCACGCCGGTCGTCCTCGCAGAGGATGCGGGTGAGCAGGCCCCGGTCCTCCAGGCGGGTGACCAGGCGGGTGGTGGCGCTGCCGGAGAGCGCCGCGGCGCGCGCCAACTGCCGCATCCGCATGTGCCAGCCGTCCTGCCGGGAGAGCGCGTCGAGCACCGTGTACTCGACCACGGAGAGGTCGTGCTCGGCCTGGAGGGCGCGTTCGAGGGCGGTCTCGATCAGGCCGTGCAGCGCGGCGAGCGTACGCCAGCCCTGCGCGCGGATCTCGACCGCGTCGTCGCCGATCCCCATGACGCCCCCTCGGTGTGACCTGGACGTCCACCAGGCTAGCACGCTTGCGCCGATAGCAGGCGCGTGCAACTATTTTGTTGTCAGCGCGGGTAGTTGCACGCGCCTCTTATTCCTCACCGTACGGAAACGGGTACCTCATGTCCCAGCGCACCTCCACCCTCCCCGGCGGCCTGGTCGCCCTCGCCATCGGTGCGTTCGGCATCGGGCTGACCGAGTTCGTGATCATGGGGTTGCTCCCCCAGGTCGCCGCGGACTTCGCGGTCACCGAGTCGGTTGCCGGCTGGCTGATCTCCGGATACGCGCTCAGCGTCGTCGTCGGCGGGGTGGCCCTCACCGCCGCCGTCACCCGGCTGCCCCGCAAGCCGGTCCTGCTCGGCCTCATGGTGCTCTTCATCGCCGGCAACCTGATCTCCGCCCTCGCCGGCGACTACGCCACCATGCTGGCCGGCCGGATCGTCGCCGCCCTGTGCCACGGCGCGTTCTTCGGCATCGGCGCGGTGGTGGCCGCCGGACTGGTCCCACCGGCCCGCCGGGCGGGCGCCATCGCGATGATGTTCGCCGGGCTGACCGTCGCCAACGTGCTCGGCGTGCCGTTCGGCACCTTCCTCGGCCAGCACCTCGGCTGGCGGGCCACCTTCTGGGCGATCACCGGCATCGGCGTGGTCGCGCTGGTCGGACTGGCCCTGCTGGTGCCCGGCCAGGGGCCGGCCACCGACACCGCGCCGGCCGGCGGACTCCGCGGCGAGCTGCGGGCGTTCACCCGGCCGCAGGTGTGGTTCTCGCTGCTGGTCACCGTCCTCGGCTTCGGCGGGATGTTCGGCGCGTTCACCTACATCGCGTACACGCTGACCGAGGTGAGCGGCTTCGCCACCGCGACCGTGCCGTGGCTGCTGGTCCTCTTCGGCGTCGGGCTCTTCGTCGGCAACCTGGCCGGCGGCCGGGCCGCCGACGTCTCCCTCCCCCGCACCCTGCTCACCGTGCTCACCGCGCTCACCGTGGTGCTCGTCGGCTTCGCCCTGACCGCCGGCAGCCCGCCGCTGACCATCGCGTCGCTGGTACTGATGGGCGCGTTCGGCTTCGCCACCGTGCCGCCGCTGCAGATGCGGATCATGAAGTACGCCCACCAGGCCCCGACGCTCGCCTCCGGCGCCAACATCGCCGCGTTCAACCTCGGCAACGCGCTTGGCGCCTGGGTGGGCGGGCTGACCATCAGCGCCGGGCTCGGCTTCACCGCCCCGATCTGGGCCGGCGCCGCGCTCACCCTGCTCGGCCTCGCCGTACTCCTGGTCGCCGAACGGCGCGCCCGCCGGGCACCGGCCGACGACGCCCCCACCCGCGAGCCCGTCGCCGCCACCGCCTGACCGGCCGGCCCGGGACGGGCCCGCCTCGCCCGGAGTTATGCTCGCGGGGACCGGCGGTGGGGCCCGCCGTCCCGGGCCGCGCCGGGAGAACCGCGTGAACGTCGCCAACGGTCCCTGCCAGTGATGCCCTGACTGGTGGGGAGGCACCGTGACCCGGCCCGATGAGTTCCGCATCGACCCTGACGTCGACCTGCACGTACCCGCCGACCGGGGGGAGCTGGCCGCCCACCCGGCGGCGGTGCTCGGCGCCATCGCCGCGGGCGGCGTGCTCGGCGCCCTGGCCCGGGCCGGCGTGCAGACCGCGTTCCCGCACCCGCCCGCCGGCTTCCCGTGGGCCACCTTCGGCGTCAACGTCGCCGGCTGCCTGCTGATCGGCGTGCTGATGGCGGTGCTCACCGCGCGGCCGGCCGGCCCGCTGGTCCGGCCCTTCCTCGGCGTCGGCGTGCTCGGCGGCTTCACCACCTTTTCCACGTACGCGGTCGACGTGCAGCGGGCGGTGACCGCCGGCGCCCCGGGGACGGCGCTGGCGTACCTGGCGGCGACCCTGGTCGGGGCGTTGCTGGCGGTCTGGACCGGGGACGCGGTGGCCGGCCGGCTGCTGGCCCGGGCCGGCGGCGGGGAGGCCCGGTGACTGTCCTGCTGATCGCGATCGGGGCCGCGCTCGGCGCCCCGCTGCGCTACCTGACCGACCGGGCGGTGCAGGCCCGGCACGACTCGCCCTTCCCCTGGGGCACGCTGACCGTCAACGTGGTCGGGTCGCTGGTGCTCGGCGCGGTCGCCGCGGTGCCCGCCTCCCCCGGGGTGACCGCGCTGGTCGGCACCGGCTTCTGCGGCGCGCTGACCACCTGGTCCACGCTCAGCTACGAAACGCTGCGGCTGAGCCGGGAGGGCGCCCGGTTCCACGCCGTGGCCAACGCGCTGGCCAGCATGGTCGCCGGGCTCGGCGCGGCCGCCCTGGGGTATGCGCTGGCCGGCGCGTTCACCGGCTGACGGCACGTTCATCGGCTGACGGTCGCCGGAGTCACCGCCGGGCCGGCGGCCGGCGCGACCGTCAGCCGTCCGGCGTCTCGGCGTACCCGGTCTCCTTGGCCAGCAGCGCGGCCCGCTCGTCGAGCCGGGCCGTCTCGGCCGCGTCCCCGGCCGCCTCGGCGACCCGGGCGAGCACCCGCGCGGCCCGCAGTTCGATCGGCCGGTAGCCGGCGCGCACGGCCAGCTCGACGGCGGCGAGGCCGTGTTCGCGGGCGGCGTCGGGCGCCCCGGCGGCCAGTTCGGCGGCGGCGAGGCCGGCCAGCGAGGTCGCCTCGCACCAGCAGAATCCGGTCTCCCGGGCCAGGTCGAGGGCACGCCGGTGCTCCGCCGCCGCCTCGGCCGGCCGCCCGGACGCCAGCAGCACCCGGCCGAGCGCGTCCCGGGCCCACGCCTCGGTGCCGGTGTCGCCGATGTCCCGGGTGAGCGCCACCGCCCGCTCGGCATCCGGCCGCGCCTGTTCCGCCCGGCCGCCGGCCGCCCAGAGCACCGCCCGGCCGGCGAGGGCGGTCGCTTCGCCGTACCGGTAGCCGAGGTCGTGGTTGGCGGCCAGGCCGCGGGCGTACAGCTCTTCGGCGGCGCGGTGGTCGCCGAGGTCCCGGCGGACGCTGGCCAGGTCGACCAGGAGAACGGCCACGTTGTACCGCGCCCCGGCCCGCTCGCCCCGGTCGTGCGCGGCCCGGAAGTGCTCCTCCGCCTCGGCCAGCGCGCCCAGCTGCCAGTACGCGAAGCCGAGGTTGGCCAGCGACATCGCCTCCCCGCCGTCGACGCCGAGCTGCCGGTTGAGCACCAGCGACCGGCCGGCGCAGGTGATCGCCGCCTGCGGGTCGCCGAGGCGCTGGTGCACCGCGCTGAGGTTGTTGAGCATCCCGGCCCGCCCCTGCGGCCAGCCGTCGCCGATGTCGATCCGCAGCCCGTCGCGCAGGTGCCGGCGGGCCTCCTCGTACCGACCGCTGGTGACGTGGACCAGGGCGATGCTCATGTGCATGGCGACCTGGGCCAGCCGGTCGTCCTCGGCCCGCGCGGCGTCCAGGGCGACCGTCGCCGCCGCCAGCCACTCGGCGCGCCGCCCCCGCTGGTGGAAGTACGCCCGCAGCGCGTCGGCGAGCTGCCAGGCGTGGTGGCGGGGCCCCTGCCGGGCGGCCTGCTCCACCGCCGCGGTGAGGTTCTGCCACTCGGCGTCAACCCAGGCCAGGGCCGCCTCCGGGGTGCCGAACGGGTCGGCCGGGACGGGCCGGGGCAGCCGGGCGAAGTGCGGGATGAGCCGGCGGCCGGCCGCGTCCGCGGTGGTCAGCCAGTGCTCGAGGAGGCGCTGCCAGGCCTGCTCCCGCTGCCCGCTGTCCTCCTCCCCGGTGAGCCGGTCCAGCGCGTACCGGCGCAGCAGGTCGTGGAAGCGGTACCGGCCGCCGGGGTGCCGCTCCACCAGGTGCGCCGCGGCGAGGGCGCGGAGCAGCCGTTCGGCGGTGGCCGGCGGCGTCCCGGTGAGCGCCGCCGCCGCGCCGGCGGCGAAGCTCGGCCCGGGCACCAGCCCGAGGCGGCGGAACATCCGTCGCTGCTCCGCCGACAGCGCCCGGTACGACAGCGCGAACGCCTTGGTCACCGCCGGCTCGTCGGACCCGTCGACGGTGAGCCCGGCCAGCGGGTCGCCGTCGGCCAGTTCCCGGGCCAGCTCGGCGATCTCCGGCTCGCCGGCGGCCTGGAGGTTGGCCGCGGCGATCCGCAGCGCCAGCGGGAGGTGCCCGCAGAGCCGGGCCAGCCGGGCCGCCGCGGCCGCCTCGGCCCGGACGGTCCCGTCGCCGAGCAGGGCGGCCAGCAGGCGGGCCGAGTCGGCCGGCGTGAGCACGTCCAGCGGCAGCGGGCGGGCGCCGGCCCGGGCGACCAGCTCGCCGAGGCGGTGCCGGCTGGTGACCAGCACGGTGCCGGCGGACGGGATCAGCGGCAGCACCTGTCCGGCGTCGCGGGCGTTGTCCAGCACCAGCAGCACGTCGCGCCCGGCCAGCCGGGAGCGGAACATCGCCACGCGGGCGTCCAGCCCGTCGGGTACGGCCCGCGGGTCGACCCCGAGCCCGCCGAGGAGCTGGGCGAGCGCGGCGTCCGGCGGGACCGGCTCCCGTTCGGCGTCGAACCCCCGCAGGTCGAGGAAGAGCTGGCCGTCGGGGAAGGCGTCCCGGACCCGGTGCGCCCAACACACCGCCAGCGCGGTCTTGCCCACCCCGGCGGTGCCGCTGACCACCCAGATCCGGATGCCGGCCGACGGTTCGTCCAGGGTGGCGTCCAGCCGGGCCAGGTCGGCGGCGCGCCCGGTGAAGCCGGGCACGTCGTGGGGCAGTTGGGCGGGCCGGACGGGGGCCCGCTGGTCGTCGTCGGGCGGGTCCAGCGCCGGGTCGGCCCGGAGGATGAGCCGCTCCAGGCGGCGCAGCTCGGGCGCGGGGTCGAGGCCCAGCTCGTCGGCGAGCCGGGCCCGGACCCGCCGGTAGGTGGTCAGCGCCTGGTCGGCGCGGCCGTCCCGGTGCAGGGCGAGCATGAGGTGCCCGGCCATCCGCTGCCGGTCCGGGTGGCGGGCGACCGGGTCGGTCAGCTCGCCGATGACCTGCCGGGCGCGGCCCAGCCGCAGCAGCGCCTCCGCCCGGTCCTCCACCGCCGCCCAGCGGGCCTCGTGCAGGCCGGCGCAGAGCCGGTGCCGGACGTCCTCCTCGGCCACGTCGGCGAGCGGCTCGCCCCGCCACAACGCGAGTGCCCGGTCGAGGAGATCGACGGCGGCCTCGTCGTCGGCGTTCCGGGCCTGCGCGGTCAGCGCGGTGAACCGGTGCGCGTCCACCGCGTCCGGGTCGACCCGGATGCGGTAGCCGATCCCCCCGCCGGTGATCTCCACTGCTGGGCCGGCCCGGCGGAAGGTGGCCCGCAGCCGCGAGACCAGCGCCTGAAGGGTGCCCCGGGCACTGGGCGGCGGGGACTGCCCCCAGACCAGGTCGACCAGCCGGTCCACGGGCACCACCCGGTCGGGCTCCAGCAGCAGCGCGGCGAGGACGAGGCGGGGTTGCCGTCCGCCCACGTCCAGTCGGGCGCCGTCGGACCACACCTCCACCGCGCCCAGGATCCGGAACTCCATCGACGCACCTCCCCGGTGGCGCAGTATGCCGGTCCGCTGTGGAGCGGCTGCAAGCCGGTTGCAAGGCGGCTGCATCGGCGGGAGTGGATCCTCGTGCCGTCCGCCGGGCGGTCGCCCCCGACCGTCCGGCGGGCACGGCGGCGGCCGATCGGTGCCGCGCCGGAAGGCCTCGGACTGGGGGTACGACGAGTGAGCAGAATCAGACGCCCGCGCCGGTGGGCCCTGGCCGTGGCGGGCGCGGTGGTGGCGGCCGGGCTGGTGGCCACGGTCAGCGTCGGGCGCGCCGACAGCGGGGTACGCCTCGACGCGCGCCCGGAGTCGCTGGCGTTCGGCAAGGAGGTCTACCACTTCGACACCGTCACGCAGATGACCGCGACGTCGCACCTGGTCGTGTACGGCACGGTCACCGCGGCGGAGCCCGGCCGGCTGACCGGCGTGGACGAGGACCCGGCGGCGGTCGGCGGCGGCGTCCGACTGCGCAACGTGACGATCGAGGTGTGGGAGGTCCTGCACAACCCGAAGAACATGCTGGTCCCGCCGACCATCACCCTCGAGGAGGAGGGCTGGGACGAGAACGGGAACGGCTACATCGCCAACAACGTGGCGTGGAGCGAGGTCGGCGACAGCGGCTACTTCTTCCTGCGCCGCAGCTACGGCACCAGCGACCCGCACACCTTCCAGCTGGCCAGTTCGGACGGCCGGGCGCTGGTGGCCGACGGTGTGCTGGAGCCGAGCAACCCGGAGAACGACCTGGCCACGTCCATCAGTGGAATGACGGCGGCCCAGTTCGATCAGTCGGTGACCTCGGCCAGCGCGGCGGTGGCCGCCGGCACGCTGACCGCGTCGGCGCCGACAGCGGACCAGCCGGTGATCGAGGAGAGTGGAGAATGAGGCGTACCGCGACGATCCTGGGCACCACGCTGGCCGCCGTGTTGGCGTTCGCGCCACCGGCCCTGGCCAGCCACGGCGGCAAGGCCAACAGCGGCAAGCCGGACAACACCAGCCAGGACGTGGAGTCGAACTACCTGACCACCAATGGCAAGGCGGCGGTCGCTCAGGGACGGGCACAGCTCGACCGCTCCGACATCACCACCTCCGTCGGCGGGTCGGACATCCACGTCTACGACAAGGCGTACGACACGTCCTGGTACGGGCAGACGTCCTGCACCGACACCAACTGGTGGAACGGCCGCTGCGACCACTACAGCGTCAAGTTCAGCACCTCGAACATGAGCGGACACAGCCTCTCGCACTGGCAGAGCCTCGGCTGCCACGAGTTCGGGCACACCGGATCGCTGGGGCACCGGTTCCACAGCACCGACGGCAACGACAACTCGTGCATGCGCGACGACATCTGGCCGAAGTACCTCGACACTCACGACATCGACGCGATCAACGACAATGTCTGACCGTCGCCTGCTCTTCGGCGGGGTCTGTGCCGGCCTGGTCGCCGTCGCCCTCGGCGGCTGGTGGCTGTCCCGGCCGGACCTGCCGTCGGACTGGTCGGGGCGGGACCGGTTCTGCGCCGAGGCGGAGACCTTCACGCTGACCAACCAGGCCCGGGTGACCGGCGACGAGCGGGTGGCGGCGCTCCAGGCCATGATCCGCTCGGCGCCGGACGACCTGGTCCCGGACCTGCGCCGGCTGGCCGGGTCGATGGGCGAGGGGCCCGACGACGCACAGGCGCACGCGCCGGGTACGGCCGCGCACACCCACGGGTCCGCGGCGGCCGGGCCGGACTCGCCCGAGGCGGTCGCGGCGAGCGGGCAGCGGGCGGGTGAGTTCATCGAGCGCACCTGCGGGGTGAACCTGCCCAACGTCCGCACCTGACCGGCGGGTGGGCGGATGTGCGGCCGCCCACCCGCTCCTTGGGTCCGGCCGGCCCGGACTACGGAAACCGGGCCGGCCGGACCCACCGGTCAGCCGGGCGGGTCGACCACGGATAGCATCGGACGTCGACAGTGAACCGCGTTCCGCCATCGGCGAAGGGAACTGCCGCCATCGACGCCGTCACGCCCGTACAGCTGGCCGGCCGGGTCTGGTTGTTCCCCGGCGATCCCGACCCGTACGCGGTCCGGCCGACCGTGGCGGTCGTCGCCGACGAGCGCGGAAGTGTGCTCGTCGACGCGGGCCAGAGCCCGGCGCACGCCCGCGAGATCCAGGCCGGGCTGCGCGCCGCCGGGCTGCCCGAGCCGCGCTGGCTGGTCTACACGCACCACCACTGGGACCACGTGTGGGGCGCCTGCGCCTGGCCGGGCGTCGAGATCGTCGGGCACGCGGCCGGGGTGGCACCGCTGCGTGCCGAGGCGGCCCGGCCGTGGAGCCACCGCCACCTGCGCGAGCAGGTCCGCGCCAACCCGCTGCTCGGGCACAGCTACCGGGCCCGGGCCCTCGCCGTGGACTCCTGGGACGGCTTCGCGGTGCTCCCACCGACGCGTACCTTCGCCGACGAGCTGACCCTGCCCACCGGGGTGGTCGTCCGGCACGTCGGCGGCCGGCACGCCCCCGACTCGTCGGTGGTCCTGGTGCCGGACTCGGGGGTGCTGCTGCTCGGCGACTGCTGGTACCCGCCGCCGGCGCACCTGCGGACCCCGGCGGACGGCCCGGACCTGGCGATGGCGCGCGGCCTGCTCACCGACGACGTCGAGTGGTACGTCTCGGCCCACGACGAGCCGGTGCGGCTGGCCGAGGCGCGCGCGGCCCTGGCCGGTTGACGGGCCCGAGCGCGGGACCGGTCAGGCGCCGACCGTCGCCGCCACGCCCGGCGTCCGGGGCCGCCCGGCCGAGGCGGAGGTTGCCGCCGGTCTGCGGGCCGGGGCACCGGCGCTACCGGCCCGCCCAGCCGGCGCGGATGTCGTCGGCGACGTCGTGCAGGAGCCGTAGGAAGGCGTCGACCAGGGGCGTGAGGCCGGGGTCGGCGAGGGTCGCCGCGTAGAGCCGGCGGTGCGGCCCGCGCGGGGCGAGTGGGCGGTGGGTGGTGCCGGGGGTGTCGGTGAGGGCGAGGCGGGAGACCAGGGCGACGCCGATGCCGGTGCCGACCAGCGCCTGGGCGACGTCGTAGGACGCGGTCTGGAAGCGCACCTTCGGGGCGAACCCGGCCTCGGCCGCGGCCCGGTCGAACTGGGCGCGGGCGGCGTGCCCGGCCAGGATGGTCACCCAGGCCTCGTCGCGGAGCTGGTCGAGGCGGAGCACTGTGTCCGGCGGGTGGATGGCGGCGAGGGGATGGTCGTCGGGCAGGACGACCACCATCGGGTCGGTCAGCAGCGGGTGGACCCGGACGTGCTCGGGCGGGGCCGGCGGCTCGTCCCAGGCGGCGATGACGGCCAGGTCGAGGTCGCCGGCGGCCACGTCGGGCATGCCGCGTTCGGAGGTGATGTCCACGACCGACAGGTCTGCGTCGGGGTGGCGGTGGCGCAGGGCGGTCAGCGCCGGCGGCAGCAGGTGCAGCGCGGCGGCCTGGAACGCGCCGATGCGCAGCCGCAGCGCCAGTTGCCCGAGCAGCGCGGCCAGCCCGTCGGCGGCCTGCCGGGTGTGCTGGTCGATGACGTGCCCGTGCCCGGCGAGGACCGCCCCGGCCGGGGTCAGGCTGGCCCCACGCGGCCCGCGCCGGACCAGCGTGGCGCCGCAGTCGCGCTCGGCCCGAGCGAGCTGCTGGGTCACCGCAGCGGGCGTCACGCGCAGCGCCGCGGCGGCCGCCGACAGCGAGCCGTACCGCTCGATCATGGCCAGCAGGCGCAGCTGCGCGGGATCCAGGGGCATTAAGCGATCTTACAACTGCGCCGTAGAAGCTTTACTTCTCTGAAGCCACCGCGAGCGGCAACCTGGGGGCAGCCGTCACCGAGGGAGGCCTCCGCACATGCCCACGAATCTGCCCGTGTTCGTCGCCGCGACGTGGCTGCTGGCCATGCTGCCCGGCGCCGGCCAGGCGCTCATGCTGCGGCAGACTCTCGGCGGCGGCCGGCGCCGCGCCTGGGCCAGCATCGCCGGCACCTGCACCGGCCTGCTGATCTGGACCACCGCGGCGGCGGCCGGGCTCTCCGCGGTGCTGCTGGCCAACCCCGACGGGTACGCGGCGGTGCGACTGGCCGGTGGCGCGCTGCTGGCCGGGCTCGGCGTGACCACCCTGCTGTCGCTGCGCCGGATTAGCCCGGCCCCTCCGGCCCGGGAGACGGCCGGCCCGGCCGGCCGCGGGCGGGCGTACGCGGCGGGTCTGGCGACCAACCTGGGCAACCCGAAGGCCGGGGTGTTCGCCGTCTCGCTGCTGCCCCAGTTCCTCACCGCCGACGGGCCGGTGTTCCTGTCCAGCGTCGCCCTCGGGGCACTGTGGGCGGTGGTCACCGGGTGCTGGTACCTGCTGTTCACCTGGGCGGTGGACCGGGGCCGGGCGCTGGTGTCCACGCCGGCCGTGCACCGGCGCCTCCAACTGGTCACCGGGTGCGTCCTGCTCTGCGTGGGCGCCGGGGTCGCGGCCGGCGCCTGACCGCCCCCCGTACCCGGGTCGGCTGGCCTATCCTCGGCCGATGCGGGACCGCCAGGTGATACTGCTGTGGGTCGCGTTCGCGCTGGCCGCCACGGTCTCCGTCGGGCTGGTGCTGCGCCGCCCGGACCACCTCTCCGACCTGCACATCTACCGGGGGGCCCTGACCGACCTGCGGGCCGGGCGCCCGCTGTACGGGTACGTCGCGGAGAACGGCGGGCCGTTCACCTACCCGCCGTTCGCGGCGCTGGTGCTCTGGCCGGTGACCACGCTGCCGGAGTCCGTGCTGGGGGTGGTCTGGCTGCTGCTGACGGTCGCGGCCGTGGTCGCCCTCGCCGTACCGGTCGGTGCGGCGCTGGCCGCCGGACGGTCGAGCCGGCCGCTGGCGGTGGCGGCGACCGCCACCGTGCTGCTGCTCTCCGCGCCCGTGCAGAGCAACCTGCGTTTCGGGCAGGTGAGCATCTTCGTCGTGCTGCTGGCCCTGCTGGACGGCATGGGCGTCGTGCCGGCCCGGTGGCGCGGGGTGCTGGTCGGGGTGGCCGCGGCGGTCAAGCTGACCCCGCTGCTGTTCGTGGCTTACTTCCTCGCCGCCCGCCGGTACCGCGACGCGGGCCGCGCGGTGGGCGCCTTCCTGGCCTGCGCGGCCCTCGCCGTGGTCGTGCTGCCGGCGGAGAGCCGGACCTACTGGACCGGCACGGTGCTGCAGACCTCCCGGATCGGCGACCTGGCCTCGCTGGGCAACCAGTCGGTGCACGGCATGCTGCTGCGGGTCGGGCTCTCCCCAGCGGCCCTGCCCGTGGTCTGGGCCGTCCTGATGGCCGGCATCTGCCTGGCCGCGCTGCTGCGGGCCCGGCAACTCACCGCAGACGGCCGCCCCGGGCACGCCGCGGTGCTGGTCGGCTGCGCCACGGTGGCGGCCTCCCCGGTCTCCTGGACCCATCACCAGGTGTGGCCGGTGCTGGCCGGGATGCTGCTGGTCGGCGCCACCGGGGTGGCCCGGAAGGTCGCCGGGGTGGCCCTGCTGGTGGCCATGGTGGTGTCGCTGGGCGCGGTGCTCGGGCCGGTGTCGACCCGCCCCGGCGTGCAATTCCTCCTGGAGAACGCCCGCACCCTCGGGGTCTGCGCGCTCTGCCTGGCCGGCTTCGGCGGCGTCGCGGTGGCGGCGTCCCGGCGCCGCGGCATCGGGCGGGCCTGGCTGCGGGTGGGCGTCGCGGCCGCGGCGACGCTGGCGTTCTTCGCCGTGCAGCCGCTGCCGGCCGGTGCCGATCCCACCTTCAAGGCCTACTCCCTGGCGGACGTGGCCAACCCCAGGTACTTCTTCGTCTGCCGTGGCCCGACCGCGTGCGCCGCGTACGGCGGGGACGGGCCGGTCACCTTCGGCACGGCCGTCGAGCCGACCAAGGTACGGGTCAACGGGGTGGTCTCCCCGCAGGTGGCCCGCCTGGAGTACTACTCCGCGCCCGGCGGGGCGCCCCGGGTCGTCCCGCTGCTCCCCGCCTACCCCGGATCCCGCACGTTCTCCTTCCGGTCGGCGACGATGACGCACGGCCGGCTGGTCGCGTACGGGGTGGACGGCCACCCGCTCGCCGTGTACGACGACGAGCTCGCCGCCGCGTTCCGCTGACCGGCCCGGCCCGGGTCAGCGGGCGCGCCGCTCCGGGTGAGCCCGGTTCCAGGCCCGCATCCGTTCCGGGTAGCCGGTGCGGGCGGCCTCGTAGAGCGGGACCGCGTGCCGCTGGGCGATCTTGGCGGCGGCCCGGGGCGAGCCGGTACGGCGGCGGATCCACTCGCCGTCGTGGGCGATGGCGACGACGGTGGTGTCGGTCGCCGTGGTCTCCGGCTCCAGGTAGAACTCGACCCCGCGGCGGCTGGCGACGAACGCCTCCAGCGCGGCCAGGTCGTCCCGGTTCGCCTCACGGTCGAGCTTGGTCGGGGTGGTCGGGTCGGTGGCCCGGCGGCTGAACCAGCCCATGGCCGCCTCCTCTCCTCGGCGTCCCACCAGTGCAGCACCCCTACCTGAGAACCGGCTGCGAGGCGGGTGCGGGTCCGCTGGACGGGCAGGCGGGTCAGCGGGCCGGCGGGCGGAGCACCGGGACCAGGGCGAGGGTGGGCAGCAGGAGCAGCGGCACCAGCCCGAGAGCGGACAGGATGCCCAGGTGGTCGCCGAGGAAGCCGAGCAGCGGCGGGCCGCCGAGGAAGGCGGTGTAGCCGATCATGGCGACCACGCTGACCCGGGCCGGCGCCCGGTCCTCGTCGTCGGCGGCGGCGCTCATCCCGACCGGGAAGCCGAGCGACGCGCCGAGCCCCCACAGCGCCACGCCCACCACGGCGAGCGGCCCGGAGCCGGCCAGCACGGCGAGGGTGGCCCCGACGGCGGCGAGCCCGATGGTGCCAGACAGCACGCGTACCCGGCCCCAGCGGTCGATCGCCACGGTGCCGGCGGTCCGGCCGAGGGTCATGCCGACCACGAAGACGCCGAAGACGGTGGCGCCGACCGCCTGGCTGACCCCGTACCCGTCGACGAACGCGACCGCCAGCCAGTCGTTGGCGCTGCCCTCGGTGAACGCCATCACCAGCACGAACAGGCCGATCAGCAGGGTCCGCGGTTCGCGCCAGGTGGCCAGCAGCGCGCGCCGCCGCGAGGCCGGATCGGCCGGACCGGTCGGCTCGGCCGGGGCGGGCAGGAAGGCGCGGGCGCCGAGCAGCGTGCCGGCCAGGACCACCAGCGCCACCGTGGACAGGTGCCACCCGACCGGTACGCCCAGCCGGGCCGCCCCGGCGCCGAGCCCGGCCCCGGCCACCGAGCCGAGGCTCCAGGCGGCGTGGAACCGGGGCATGATCGTTCGGCCGAGCCGCTTCTCCACCGCCGCGCCCTCGACGTTCATCGCCACGTCGCAGGCGCCGGAGCCGTACCCGAGGGCGAACAGGCCGACCGCGACGCCGACCAGCGAGCCGGCCAGGCCGGCGGAGAGACCGGCACCGGCCAGGCCCAGCGCGACCAGCACGGTCGACGCCGCCACGGTCCGGGCCGGACCGAGCCGCAGGGTGACCAGACCGGCGGTGGACATCGCCACCAGCGCGCCGGCCGACATGGCCAGCAGCAGCAGGCCGAGCCGCCCGGCGCTGAGCCCGAGCCCCTCGCGGACCGCGGGCACCCGGGAGAACCAGGTGGCCACCGCGAGCCCGTTGAGGGTGAAGACGACGGCCACGCCGTTGCGGGCGGCCAGGACCGGCCGGGGCACGGCCGGCCGGTCGACGGCCGGCGTGTCGATGGTGCTGCTCACCGTGGCATGGTCCTCTCCCCCGGGCTGGTGCGACGACCATCCGACACCCGAGAGCGCTCTCAGCGCAAGCGCTCCCACCCCTTACCACCATCGCCCGGACCGGGCATGATGCCGACATGGGCACGCCGACCACACGATCCGCCACCCTCGACGACGTCGCCCGGGCGGCCGGGGTCTCCCGGGCCACCGCCTCCCGGGTCCTCGGCGGCTACGGCTTCGCCTCCCCGGACGCCCGGGACCGGGTCGCCGCCGCCGCCGACCGGCTCGGCTACGTGCCGAATCCCGCCGCCCGGGCCCTGGTGCGCGGCGGTGGCGTCCGCCTCGTCGTGGCCGTCGTGGGCCGGGACGACGCCCTCTTCGACGACCCGTACGTGGACCGGGTGGTCAGCGCGGCGGCCCGGGTGTGCGCCCCGCACGGGCTCGGGGTGACCCTCGAGTGGCTGTCCCGGCGCGCCCTGTCGGAGCTGCGCCGGCTCGGGGACGACCGGAGCGTCGCCGGGATGGTGCTGGTCAACACGACGCAGGCGGCGCTCGACGCGGTGCCCGCGGGGATGCGGGGCCGGGTCGCCTCGATCGGCATCGGCTCGCCCACCGTCCCCTCCTTCGACGTGGACAACGCCGGCGGCGCCGAGGAGGTGCTGCGCCACCTGTACGCCGGGGGGCACCGGCGGATCGCCATGGTCACCGGTCCGCGCTGGCTCACCTGCGCCGAGCGCTCGGTGGCCGCGTACCGGTCGTTGATGCGGGCGACCGGGCTGCCGGAGCGCGTGGTCCGGGGTGACTTCACCGCCGCCCGGGGCGGCCGCGCCGCCCTGGAGGTCCTCGACCGGTGGCCGGACACCGACGCCATCTACGCGGCCAGCGACGCCACCGCGCTGGGCGCGATCGCCGCGCTGCGCGGGCGCGGCGTCCAGGTGCCGCACGACGTGGCGGTCGCCGGGTTCGACGACATCCCGTACGCGGCGGTGAGCAGTCCACCGCTCACCACCGCCACCCACCCGGTCGCCCGGATCGCCACCGCCGCCGCCACCGCCGTGCTGGAGGGACGCGAGGCAGCCCCCGTCACCTCCTTCCCCTCGACGCTGGTCGCCCGGGAGAGCGCCTGATCCGTGCGGTTGGACCGGCGGGAGCCGGGTAAGCCCGGGCGACCCGACCGGCCGCACCGGGGTGGGCGCCGGCGGTCCGACCGACGACGAGGGGGCGAGGACGGGATGACCGAGCCCGCGGCACCACACCGGCAGCCCGAGGAGGGGCACCGGCACGGCCGGCTGAGCGCCCGCGCGACCGTGGTGGCGCAGGCCGCTCCCCCCGGCACGTCCCCGCTGGCCGACCCCTGGGGCGGGCGGCCGGGGCTGCGGCACGTGCCGCCCGGCGACGGGCCGTACCGGCTGATGGTGCTGCTGCACGGCGCGGGCGGGTCGGCCGAGCAGGGCCTGGACCTGCTGCTGCCGCTGGCCGACGCGCACCGGCTGCTGCTGCTCGCCCCGCAGGCGACCGCGAGCACCTGGGACCTGATCGCCGAGGGATACGGCCCGGACGTGGCCCGGATCGACGTGCTGCTGGCGGAGGCACTCGGCACCTACCCGGTGGACGGGGTGACGTTCGGCGGGTTCTCCGACGGCGCCTCGTACGCCCTCTCCCTGGGGTTGACCAACGGCGACCTGGTCGACGCGGTGGTGGCGTTCTCCCCCGGCTTCGCCGCGCCCCTGGTCACCCACGGCCGGCCGCGCGTCTTCGTCTCGCACGGCGTGGACGACCGGGTGCTGCCGGTGGACGTGTGCAGCCGCCGGCTGGTCCCCCGCCTGCACACCCTCGGCTACCCGGTGGAGTACGCCGAGTTTCCCGACGGCCACGAGGTGCCGGCGGAGATCCGGCGGCGGGCGGTGGACTGGCTGGTCGGCTGACCGGCTCAGGCGCCGGGATTGGCGACCGCCGCGTCCACCCGGCTGAGGACGGTGGCGTCGTCGTCCACGCCGACCCCGCGCAGCAGGTCGATGGCCGCGGCCCGGATCTGTCCGATGATCATCGCGAGGGGCAGGGTCTGGCCCGGGGTGAAGAGCCGGCCCGCCGCCCGGACCGCCTCCAGCGCGGCGAGGTCCGCCCGCTCGGCGTGGGTGTCGGCGATCCCGTCCTGGCCGGTGAGGTCGGCGGCGAGCGCGTCCCCGGCCGACCGGACCGCGTCCGCCAGGGTACGCACGGCGCCGCCCAGGTCGGCCGGGACCGGCGCGGGACCGCGGGTGAGGGTGACCGCGGCGCGGGCGAGGACGCGCACGTTGCGGACCGCGTAGTCGATCTGCCGGATCGAGCCCTCCACCGAGCGCAGCCGGCCCAGGTGCTCCCGGCGGCGCAGGTTGAGCCGGAGCGCCTCGCCGGCGGCCTGCACCGCGCCGCGCAGCCGCTCCACCCCGGCGTCGGCGTGCCGGGCCCGCTCCAGCGCGGCCAGCGCCGCGTCGTCGTCGCCCCGGTCAAGCGCGCCGGCGATCTCGTCGAGCACCCCGGCCAGCTCCTCGAAGGTGTGCCGGAACTCGGCGACCAGCGGCGCGAGCGGCCGGCGGGCGTCGACGAGCTGGCTCGCCACCAGGGCGACCCCGCCGCCGATCAGCGCGTCGACGAACCGGAACGGCACCAGGCCCTCGGTCGGCGGCGCGACGACCACCAGGTAGAGGGCGGAGACCGCGGCCTGCACCGCGGTGACCGAGCTGGCGCCGATCGCCACCGCCAGGGCGACGGTGAGCAGGATGACGGTGAGCACCGTCCAGGTGGTACGCGGGCCGAGTGCCTGCACCACCAGGTCGGCGACGAGCACCCCGGCCGCCACCCCGAGCACCACCTCGACGGCCCGGCGCATCCGCTGGCCGCGCGCCTGGCCGAGCACGATCAGCGCGGCGGCCGGGGCGAAGAACGGCTGCGGGTGGCCGACCAGCCGGGTGGCGAGGATCCAGGCGACGGTGGCGGCAAGGGTGGCCTCCACGACGGGCAGCCACCCACGGCCCAGCCGTCCGGCGGCTTCCCGGACGGCTGCGGTGGCTCGCGGCCTGGCGTCGGACCCGCCCCACCGGCCGGGCCGTGCCCTGCTCCACCACGCCATCGTCGCCTCCCGTCGCCGCGCCCCACCACATCCTGCGCCGTGGCGGCCGGGCCGGCAGCGGTCGGCGCCACTGTCCGCCGGTGGCGCGGCTCACCGTGGCGCGGGCCGCCCGGCCGGTCGAGGGCTGGCAGCATGAATCGCAGCGGGTGGAGCGGGAGGCGACGATGGACGCGACCGACCGGTACGACGAGACGATCGCGGCCTGGCGGGCCGCCGCCGAGCGGGGCGACGCCGCGGCCGCCGTGCGCTGCCTGGCCGCCGACGTGGTGGTGATCTCGCCGCTCACCGCCCGGTTCCGGTTCTCCGGTCCGGAGCAGGTGGGCGACATGCTCGCCGCCGCCTACGAGGTGCTCACCGACATCCGGTTCCACACGTCGGTCGGCGCGGGCGACACCCGCGCGCTGTTCTTCCACGCCCGGGTCGGCCGGGAGGAGGTCGAGGAGGCACAGCTGCTCCGCCTCGACCCCGACGGGCTGATCCGCGAGCTGACCCTCTTCGGCCGGCCGCTGCCGGCGCTGACCACGGTGCTGCGGGACCTCGGCCCCCGGCTGCTGCGCCGGCAGGGCCGGCCGGGGCTGGCCCGGTTCGTCGCCGTGGCCACCCGGCCCCTGGCGGCGCTCACCGGCTCCGGCGACCGGCGGATCGTCCCGCTCGGCGACCCGGCGCGGGCGCGGCGATCAACCGGTCGCGGGTAGGCGGGCGGCGGCAAGCTCGGCGTATTCGGGGGAGGCCAGGAAGCGGGTGAGCACCTCGGCCGTGCCCAGCGTGTACGGCCGGCCGTCCAGCACCTCCGCCGGCGTGGTGAAGACGATCGCCGCGCCCTCGCCGACCACGACGTCCTCCTGTCGGGCGGTGGTGGGGCCGTAGAAGTAGCGCTTGACCCGGTTGGTCTCGGAAAGCTCCTGGACCGCGAAGAGCCGCAGCGGCGTCTCCGGGCGCAGCCCGGTCTCCTCCCACAGCTCCCGGACCGCCGTCTCCTCGGCGGTCTCCCCCGGCTCGCCGTGCCCGCCGGGCAGCCCCCACACGTTCGGGAAGTGCGGCGCGTGTTCGTCGCGGAGCTGGATCAGCAGCCGGCCGGCGGGGTCGACCAGCATGACGGCGGAGACGGGATGCATGCCACCAACCTAGCCACCCGGGTGTGGAGGCGGGACTTCGGACCCTTCCGGTCCACCGCCGGCCGGGTCCCCAATGGAGGGGAAGGAGGTTGCGATGACCACCGACCTGTGGCACCGGCACATGCGCTGGATGTACCGCACCGGCCGGCCGAACGGCCTCGCCCGGTTCCTGAACGGCCTCTCCGCCTGGCAGTACGCGGCCGGGCTCGCCCCCGGGCACTGGGTGACTCTCGAGGTCTCGGGACGGCGGAGCGGTCGGACCATCTCCGTACCGCTGGTGGTCGCCGACCATGACGGCGGGCGCTACCTGGTGGCGATGCTCGGCGAGCGGGCCAACTGGGTGGCCAACGTGCGCGCCGCCGGCGGGCGGGCGGTGCTGCGCCACGGCCGGCCGGAGCCGGTCCGGCTGGTCGAGGTGCCCGTGGCCGACCGGCCGCCGATCCTGCGCCGGCACCTCGCCCTCGCGCCCGGGGCGCGGGCGCACGTCCCGGTGGACCGGCACGCGCCGCTCGCCGAGTTCGCCCGGGTCGCCGCCGGCATGCCGGTGTTCCGGATCATCCCGGACCGGCCGGCCGGCACCCCGAGCCGGCGGACCGGGTGAGCCGGCCGCCTCGGCCGGCGGTCATCCGTCGGTGGCTTCGGCGTACTCGGCGAGGACCGCGTCGACCATGTGGCGGGCCTCCGCGGCGCGGGCCGGGTCCGGGTTGTCGAGCGTGATCAGGCCCTTCCAGAGCACCCAGCCGCGGGCCCGGGCCCAGGTGGCGTCGTCGGTGCCCAGCGCCGCGCGGAAGGCGGCCCGGCTCGCCCCGGACAGCAGCGTCCAGGCGGGGGCCAGGTCGCAGGCCGGGTCGCCCATGCCGCAGCAGCCGAAGTCGATGACCGCCGCCAGCCGGCCGTCGCGCATCAGCAGGTTGCCCCAGGCGACGTCGCCGTGGAACCAGACCGGCGGCCCGGACCAGGTGCTCCGGGTCGCCGCCGCCCAGATCTCCCGCACCAGGTCGGCGGGGACCCGATCCCCGAGCCGGTCGACGGCCCGGCGGGTCTCGCCGTCGTAGGTGGCCGGCGGCGCGCCCCGGAAGGCGCTGTGCGCGCCGGCCGGCGGGCCGCCGGCCGGCTCGGCGCGGTGCAGCGCGGCGAGGAAACCGGCGAGCGCGACCGCGAACTCGACCGGATCGCCGATCCGGTCGGCGCTCGCGGTCTCCCCCTCGATCCAGCGGCGGACCGACCAGGGGTACGGATAGCCTTCGCCGGGCTCTCCCCGGGCGAGCGGAACCGGCACCGCCAGCGGCAGCGCCGGGGCGAGCACCGGCAGCCACCGGTCCTCCTTGTCGACCTGCGGCACGTACCCGGCGGCGCTGGGCAGCCGCACCGTCATGTCGTCGCCGAGGTGGAAGGTGCGGTTGTCCCATCCGTCCACCGCGACCGGCCGGACCGGCAGCTCGGCCCAGTGCGGGAACTGCGTCGCGACCAGCCGGCGGACCAGCGTCGTGTCGATGGTCGGCACCGTCTCCTGTCGCCTCATCCCGGCCAGCATCAGCGGCGCGCCGCTCGCCCACAACCGGTTTTTGCCGCGGGCGGGAGGACGGGTCACCCACCGACGGGGACCGACGTCCTGCCGTACGCCCGCTCGCCGACGGCGATCAGCCGGGCGCGGGTGGCGTCGTCGCAGAGCGCCCCGGCCAGCCCGGCGGCGTACGCGACGGCCGGGTCGACCCCGAGCCGCTCGGCCAGGGCGTACTCGCCGGCGAGGGTGACGTCGAAGATCGCCGGGTCGTCGGTGGAGATCGAGCAGCGCACCCCGGCGGCGGAGAGCACGGTCAGCGGGTGCGGCCGGTCCGGGCGGGCGACCCCGAGCCGCAGGTTGGACGTGGGGGTCACGTCCAGCACGACGCCGAGGCCGGTCAGCTCGTCCACCAGGTCCGGGTCGTCGACCGCGCGAACCCCGTGCCGGATCCGCACCGCGCCCATGGCGAGCACCTCACGGACCGCCTCGGGCCCGGCGGCCTCGCCCGCGTGCGGCACGAACTGCAGCCCGCCGCCCCTGGCGATGCCGATGGTGCGGGCGTACGGCTCGGTGGGGAATCGCCCCTCGGCGCCGGACAGGCCGAAGCCGACCACGCCCCGGCCGGCGAACCGCACCGCCACCCGGGCGGCCGCCTCGGCCAGGTCGACGGCCTGCCCGCGGTAGACCTGCGGGGTGAGTCCGATCTCGACGCCGTATCGGTCGCGGGCCTCGGCGGCGGCGTCGCAGCAGGCGGCGAGGACGTCCGCCCAGCCGTCCGGACCGCCCAGCCGCTCCTCCGCGTCGAGGATCGGCTCCAGGTAGACCGCGCCGTGCGCGGCCGCCTCGGCGGCGTAGGCGAGCAGCACGCGTCGGTAGTCGGCGGGGGTGCGCAGGCAGCCGGTCAGCGAGTTCCACAGCGTGATGAAGTCGTACAGGTCGGCGAAGGCGTACGGGGGCCGAAGCTGCGACGGGGTCAGGCCGTGCTCGCGGGCGATCGCGGCGAGCAGTCCAGGGCGGACGGTCCCCTCCAGGTGGACGTGCAGTTCGATCTTCGGCGCCTGCTGCTGGGCGGGAGTCATCGGGCCTCCTCCGGTTCCGCTACGACGACGCAGACCGCCCCAGCGTGACGCTCCGGCCGGTCGGGGACCTCCCCCGGACGAGGGAATTTCAGCCGGGGGAAGCTCCTGAATGGCCAACCCCTCAGAATATCGATCGCCTGACTTTTCCGGGTCGGCCGAATGGGAGGGGTGGCCGGTAAGATCGGCGACAAGGCTGTGACTGATCGCTGACTGCTGAGTGTGAAAGCGATCACACACACTATCCGCATGAATACGGGACTCGGCCGCAGCCGGGCCTTTCGCCTCGCGGTGTGTCTCGCCCTCGTGGCGGCGCTGAGCGGCTGCATGCAACTCAATCTCGGGTTGACCGTGAACCCCGACGACACGGTCAGCGGGCAGCTCCTGGTGACCGCGGACAAGAACCTGCTCAAGCAGCGGAACCCGGACGTCCAGACCGCCTTCGCCGACATGCGCCGGCAGCTGCCGACACTGCCCGCCGGCGACGAGAGCCGATACGAGGACGCCCGGTTCTACGGAGTGCAGGTGGCGTACCGGAATAAGCCGCTGGCGCAATTCACCAGCGACAGCGTGAATCTGGTCCGCGTCGGCGACCGCTACCGGTTCACATTTCCGCTGGACCCCGATAAATACGCCGGAAAGGTGGCCGAGAAAGATCCCGGAACGCGACGGGCATTCGTGACCTTGATGTCCTTCGAGATATCGGTGACCTTCCCGGGCCGGGTGCTCTCCACCAACGGCACGGTCACCGGCCGGTCGGTCACCTGGAAGGTGGACAGCAACCAGGCCAAGCCCGCCGAACTGGTCGCCGAGGCGGAGGCGCCGGCGCGGGCATCGGCCGACGCGACCGGCGGCCCGGCCACCGCCGGCGGCGGCTTCCCCTGGCTGCTGGCGGTCGGCGGCGTGGTCGTCCTGCTGCTGGTGGCCGTGGTCGTCGTCCTGCTGCTGCGCCGACCGCCCGGCCCGGCCCCGACCACCGCCACCCCGACCGTCCCCGGCCCGGCCGGCCCCGCGGACCCGCCCGCCACCGCACCGACCCCCACCAGCCCCGCACCGGCGCCCCGGACCGACCGTCCGACCTGACCCGGCGCGGCACCGCAACCCGGGCGGGCGGGCCCACCGGCCCGGCCGCCGCACCACACCCCACCCCGATCGCACCACCGCACGAAGGGAGATCGCCGTGAACGATCTCTTCACCTGGGCCGCGCTGGGCAGCCTGACCGGCGCCAGCGCCGCCACCCTCCTGGCCGCCAACGTCATCGGCGGGCTGCTCGGCCCGAGCGGCGACAAGGCCCGCAAGTGGATCGCGCTGGGCATCGCCCTCGCGCTGTCGTACCTGACGGCGGCGTTCGCCGACGACGCCGGTCCGGAGAAGTGGATCATTGCGTTCTTCAACGGGCTGGTCATCTTCTCCGCCGCCCTCGGCATCAACCAGCTGCCGCCCGGCAACCGGCAGGCGACCCAGGCGTCGCCGACCCAGCTCGCGCAGGGACGCGAGCCCCGCTACGTCCGCTCGTGGGTCTGAGAGAGGTGACCCCCATGATCTTCGGCATCATCAGCGCCGCCGTCCACATCGTCCTCGGCGCCCTGCTCGGCCAGCTGGCCGGCGGCCTGATCGGGCTGCTCGTCGGCGCCGTCGTCGGGCTGCTGATCGGCGCGCCCTTCGGCTGGGCGGTCGCCTCGGCCGGCACGTACGGCGCGGACCTGAAGGGGATCTTCCTCTTCGTGGTCGACCACACCTGGAGCCTGCTCAACACGATGGTCGGCGCGCTCTACCTGGCCCTGCACCTGGTCGTCGGACATCAGCTCGACCGGGTGGTCTCCCAGGCCAGCGGCCGGGTCAACGTGGTCGAGGGGGTCTCACCCCGGTACGCCACCACCATCGGCACGGTCTGCGCCGGCTCCAGCTCCGGCATCCAGCGGCACGAGGACGTGCACATCCTCCAGGCCCGGCTGCTCGGCCCGCTCTACCTCCCGCTGGTCGTGTTGAACTACGTGCTGTTCACCATCGCCCCGGTGTGGCTGCTCTGGCATGACCACAGCAACGCGCCGATCAACCGGTTCACCCGGTACTTCGAGATCGGCGTCTACCCGCACGTGTGGAACGAGGCCATCGCGTACCGGATCCAGGGGACCCCGCCCCGATGACCGGCGCGATCGAGGCGGCCGTCGCGGACGTCGCGGCCTGGCTGACCGGGGCGGCGGGCGACCCCGTCCCGGTCGGCCCGCCCCGCGACGACCCGGACGACGGGCTCACCGTCTGGCCGCTGGAGCTGCGGCCGGCCCGGCAGACCGCGGGCAGCGGCGGGGCGCGCGAGCCGTACCGGTTCGTGGTCCGGCTGCTGGTCGCCGGCACCGGACCGGCCGCGCTCCCCGCGCTGGACCGGGTGCTCGCCGCCGCGGCCACCGCCGGCGAGCCGGAGGTGGTACTCGCCGCCGGCGACCCCGGCCTGTGGCGCGCCTTCGGGGTCGCGCCCCGGCCGGCGCTGCTGGTCGACGTACCCGCGCAGATCGCCCGGCCGGCACCGGTCGCACCGCCGGTACGGCACCCGCTACGGCTGCGGCAACTGGACATGCGCACCCTCCACGGGCGGGTGGTCGGGCCGGAACAGCAGCCCCTGGCGGCGATGCGGGTCGAGCTGGTCGGCACCCCGTACGCCACGGAGACCGACCACGGCGGCCGGTTCCGCCTGGTCGGCGTCCCGCACGACCCGCAGGCCCCGGACCGACCGGTCCGGGTACGGCTGGTCGGGCGGGGCCGCACGCTCACCGCCGACCTCGACCCCGCCGATCCCGACCCCGTCATCGTCTGCGCCCCCGACTGAGCCGTCTTCCCGAGGAGGACCGATGCCCAACTACTTCTCCCCCGGCATCTACGTCGAGGAGGTCCCCAGCGGCGCCCGCCCGATCGGCCCGGTCGGCACCAGCACCGCCGCCTTCGTCGGCGTCGCCCCGGACCGCGCCGCGCACGTCGACAAGGCCCTCGCGGTGAACAGCTGGTCGGAGTTCCTCCGGCTGTACGCCGACGGGGACCACCTGGAGAGCACGCCGCTGGCGCGGGCGGTGTTCGGCTTCCTCGACAACGGGGGCACCCGCTGCTGGGTGGTCAACGTCGGCGCGGGCGGCCAGCTCATGGGCACCGGCGGGCGGCGTGGCGGCCTGCAGGTGCTGGAGGCGATCGACGAGATCTCCATCCTGGCCGCCCCCGGCTACCACGACCCGGTGTCGCACGAGGCGCTGATCAGCATGGCCGAGCGGCTGCGCACCATGGTGGCCATCTGCGACCCGCCGCCGGACGTGGCCGACATCTCCACGCTCACCCGGGTGGCCCGGCCGGACGGCGGGAAGCCCGGCGGCAAGCCCGGCGACGGCCCGGCGAAACCCGCCGACGACGATGACGGGCCGGATGGCGACCGGCCCCGGGAGTCCAGCTTCGCCGCCTTCTACTACCCGTGGATCAAGGTACGCGACCCGCTCGGCGGCGACCTGGTGTTCACCCCGCCGAGCGGGCACGTGGCCGGCATCTGGGCCCGCACCGACGCGCTGCGCGGGGTGCACAAGGCCCCGGCCAACGAGCCGGTACGCGGCGCCGTCGACCTGGCGTACCTGGTCACCCGCCCCGAGCACGACGTGCTCAACCCCAAGGGGGTCAACGTCATCCGCTACTTCGCCGGCGAGGGCATCCGGCTCTGGGGCGCCCGCACGCTCGCCGCCGAGGCCAGCGAGTGGCGGTACCTCAACGTGCGACGGCTCTCCATCGCCATCGAGCAGGCCATCGCCAACGGCACCCGGTGGATGGTCTTCGAGCCGAACGACTACACGCTCTGGCGGTCGATCCGGCGGGACGTCGGGGCGTTCCTGACCCGGGTGTGGCGGGACGGGGCGCTGCTCGGGCGGACGCCGGAGGAGGCGTTCTTCGTCAAATGCGACGAGGAGACCAACCCCGCCGACGTCCGCGACGCCGGGATGGTGGTCGCGCACATCGGCATCGCGGTGGTCAAGCCCGCGGAGTTCGTGGTGTTCAAGCTGAGCCAGTGGGCCGGCGGCACCGAGACCGAGACGATCGGAGGCTGACATGCCGACCACGGCCACGCCGCAGCCGGGCGCTCCCGTCGACCCGTACCGGGCCTACCACTTCAAGCTGCTCATCAACGGGATCACCAACGGGCACTTCACGGAGGTCAGCGGCCTGGAGGTGTACATCCCGTCGGTGACGTACAAGGAGGCCGGCAACGAGCGGATCCGGGCGGTGCCCGGCCAGGCCGAGTACGCCCCGGTCACGCTCCACTTCGGCCTCACCCAGTCGCGGGAGCTCTGGGACTGGGTGAACGCCGCGGCGAAGGGGACGGTCAGCCGGCGCAACGTCTCGGTGGTGCTGCTCGACCCGGCCGGCACCGCGGAGGTGCTGCGCTGGAACATGATCAACGCGTGGCCGACCCGGTGGCGGGGCGCGCACCTCAACACCCTCGCGCAGGATATCGCCATCGAGGCGCTGACCCTGGCGTACGAGGGGCTGGAACTGGAGTCGGGCAGTGCGGCCGCCCCGACCTCCGCGTGACTGGCTGGCCCGGGCGCTGCGGGCCGCCGCCGACCGCCTCGCCCCGACGCCCGCTGCCGCGCCCCCGCCCGCCGTCCCGCCGCCCGGCACGGCGGACCCCGCCGCGCCCGCGCCCCACCGCCCCGGCGAGCCCCCGGAACACTGGCTGCGCCTGGTCGCCACCCACGCCCCCGGCCTCCTCCACGACCTCCCCGACTCCCCGCCCTCTCGGCCCTCCCCGCCCTCCCCGCCTGCCCCGGTTGACCAAGAAGTTCCGGTCGGATTCGCGCCGGCGGGCGACGCAAACCTCTTGATCGACGGGGACGGCGGGCTCGGCGGGGACGGGTGGGGGGAGGACGGCCCGGTGGGCGGGGAGGCCGTGGGCGGGGGCGGGAACCCGGGCGGTCCGGCGGGGACGTGGGGCGGGCAGCCGGACGGCGGTGCCGGGTGGTCGTGGCGCCGGGTCCGGTCGCGCCGGCGTACCGCCCGGGCGGACGGCGCTGCGGGACGGGTGGTGGCGGCACCCGGGGACGCACCGCGGGGGACCGAGGGCGGCGGGCGAGTCGGCGCCGGGCCCGCAGGCGTCCGGGCCGGCGACGGCGTCGCCCGGTGGGGCCGCCCGCCGGCCGCCACCGAGGACACGGGCCCCGCCGGGCCGGAGGCGACCGGGCTCAGCGGGGACGTGGGGACCGCCCGGCCCGGTGCGACCACGCGGAGCCGGGACACCGACGGGCGCAGCTGGGACGCGGGCGCCGTCCGACCGGGAACGGCCGCGCAGCGCCGGGACGCCGAAGCGGCCGGGGCCGGCGACCCGGACGGGGCCGGCAACCCGCTCGGCGGTGTCACCGGGTGGTCCACCAGCGGTCGTACCGGTGGCCGGGCAACGGTCGCGCGCTCCACCGACGGCGCTGCGGCCCCCCGCGGCCTCGACTTCCGCAACGATGAGCTCACCCGACGCCGGCTCGCTCCCGGTGTCGCCGCATCCACCCGCGACGCGGCCGGCCGGTCGACCGACCCCCCGCAGGCGGAGTGGCCGGGCCGCGCGGCAGCGCGGGACGGGTGGGCGGGCGAGCACGCCCGTCCGGTGTGGCCCGGAGGCGTCCCAGACGGCACGGCCGAGAGCAACCGGCAGCCGGGCAACAGCCAAACCGCCGCCGGCGGGCACCGGTCGAGCCGGATGCCGACGACCGACCTTCGGGTGCGTTTGCCGTCGCCAGGGGCACCACGAACGCACCCGAACCCGGTCGCGGCCCGCCGTCCGGAGTGGAGCGACGGGGCCACCGCGCCCTGGCCGGCGCTGCCCGGCGAGGGCGGCCCCGCTGCCGCCGTCCCCGGCGAGGAACAGCGGGATCCGTGGCCGGCGCTGCCGGACGACCGGGAGTTGTGGCGCCCGTCGCCGGTCGCGGCCGACGCCGCACACGTACGCCGGCTCGACCGGGAACAGGTGGGTGACTGATGGAACGGGTGGCCTTCCTGGTGGACGAGACCGGTGTCCGGGTGGACTGCCTGCTCAATCCGGAGACCGTGCAGGTCACCCGGCTGGCCGGGGTACGCCCCCGGGGCCTGCCCGACGGCCAGCTCACCGGGGCCGGCCTGGCCGACGACCCGCTGCTGTTCACCGGCGGCGGGCGGACCGAGCTGGTGCTGGACCTGCTCTTCGACATCGACTTCGTGGAGACCCAGGTACGCCCCGAGGACGTCCGCGCCCTCACCCGCCCGCTCTGGATGCTGGCGGAGAACTCCACCGCCGAGCACGGCTGGCTGCGGCCGCCGCTGGTCCGGCTGGTCTGGGGCAAGACGTGGAACGTGCCCGGCGTCATCGTGGCGATCGCGGAACGGTTCGACGCGTTCACCCTCACCGGCACGCCCCGCCGCTCCTGGCTGCGGCTGAAGCTGATCCGGGTGGCCGAGACCGCCGAGGCCGCCCAGGCCGGCTTCGAGGAGGAGCTGGCGGCGGCCAGCACCCCGGCCGTGCCGCCCGGGTCGGCGGTGGTCGCCGCCGCCGACGGCGCGGCCGAGCCGGGCTTCTCCGGCGTGCGCTTCGACCTGCTCGCGCACGACGCGCTCGGCTCGCCGCTGCGCTGGCGGCTGCTCGCCGAGCACAACCGGATCAGCGACCCGCTGACCGTGCCGGCCGGCACCGCCCTCGCGGTCCCACCGCCCACCGCCACCGCCGCGACGCCCACCGGGCCGGGAGGTGGGACCCCGTGACCGTGCACCGGGCCGTCACCGTGACCGTCGACGGCACCCCGCTCGCCGACCCGCGCCGGCTGCGCGGCGTCCGGGTCGCCGCCCGCCTGGACCTGCCGACCCAGTGCGAGCTCACCCTCGCCACCGCGCCCGGCGCCGCCGCCCTCGACCCGCCGGTACGCCCCGGCGCCACCCTCGACGCCCGCCTGGACGGCCAGCCGGACGCCCTGTTCACCGGCGAGGTGACCGGCGTCGAGGTGGAGTACGCCGCCGACGGCGCGGCCCTGCTGCGGGTGCGGGCGTACGACCCGTTGCACCGGCTGCGCAAGCGGCAGGAGCTGCGGGTGTTCGAGTCGGTGACCGCCGCCGAGCTGGCCGGCGCGCTCTGCGCCGACCTCGGCCTCACCGTCGACGCGGACACCGACGGGCCGCGACTGGACCGGCTGCTCCAGCACCGGCACACCGACCTGGAGCTGCTGCGCGAGGTCACCGGGCGGGCCGGGCTGCACCTGGCGGTGGACGGCGACCGCCTCCGGCTGCTCACCCTCGACGGCTACGGCGACCCGGTCCCGCTCGCCCTCGGCGACACCGTGCACGCGCTGCGCCTCGCGGAGAACCTGGACCGGGCCGGCGGGGACAGTGTGGCGCTGGGCTGGCACCCGCAGCGCGCCGAGCCGCTGCGCCAGCAGGCCGACGCGGCCCGCTCCGGCCGGCAGGTGCCGTTGCGCCCGGACCCGGCCGAGGTGGGCGCGGACGGCGCCCGTACCGCCGTGGACCAGCCGGGGCGCAGCGACGACGAACTGGCCGCCCTCGCGCAGGCCGGGCTGGACGCCCGGGTCGCCGCGCTGGTCACCGCCGAGGGCACGGCCGAGGGCGACCCGGCGCTGCGCCCCGGCCGTCGGATCGCCCTGGCCGGCGTCCCCGACCCGTTCGCCGGCGTGTACGTGCTCACCGAGGTGGTGCACACCGTCGATGCCAACGGCCACCTGACCCGCTTCGCCACCGTCCCGCCCCCACCCCCTCCGGTCGCCGCGCCCGCCCCGGCCACCGTCACCCTCGGCACGGTCACCGACGTCGACGACCCCGACCGGCTCGGCCGGGCCCGGGTCACCCTGCCCGCGTACGGGGATCTGGACGCGGGCTGGCTGGCGGTGGTCTGCCCGGGCGCGGGGCGGGGCAAGGGCATCGTCGCGCTGCCCGATCCGCAGGACACCGTCCTGGTGGCGCTCCCGGGCGGGGAGCCGGCGTCCGGGATCGTGCTCGGCTCGCTCTTCGGGGCGGTCGAGCCGTACGACGCCGGGATCGTGGCGGGCCGGTCCCGGCGCTGGTCGATGCGGACCGGCACCGGCCAGTCGATCGTCATCGACGACGACGGGCGCACCCTGCGGCTGGCCACCGACGCGGGCAGCTTCGTCGAGCTGCGCCCCGAGCTAACCACCGTGCACGCCGCCGGCGACCTGGTGCTCTCCGCGCCGGGCCGGGCCATGGTGGTGCGCGCCCGGACCGTCGACTTCCTGCAGGCGACGGCGACCGAGGACGCCGACACCGCCGCCGCCCAGGCCCGCTCCCTCGCCCGCGCCCACGGAGGTGGCTGATGCGCTGGATCCACCGGGACTCGCTGATCACCTGCGACCACGACGGCCGGGTCGCCAACCGCCCCTCGCAGCGGTGGGTGACCGTGCGGGGCGTACCGGTGCTGGTCGAGGCCGACCCGGAGGGGCGGGACATCACCGCCTGCCCGAACTACGGCCCGACCATCAAGCCCTGCGCCAAGACGCTGAAGGTGACCGTCGGCTACAGCGCCTGGGTGCGGGTGGACGGGCACCGGGTGGTCATGTCCAACCTGGACGGGCTCACCGACGGCACCCCGCCCGGGCTGGTCCACCACACCGTCCGCGACCCGCGGCAGACCTTCCTGGGGGCGGACGCATGAGGGCCTTCCGCTTCGTCGGCGCCGGCTTCGACGCCGGTCGCGCCGGCGGGCTCGCGCTGACCGCCGCCGGCGGGCTCGCCATGACCGACGGCGACGAGACGGTACGCCAGGCGCTGTTCCTGCTGCTGTCGACCACCCCCGGGGAGCGGCTGATGCGCCCCGGGTACGGCTCCCGCCTGCACCGGCTGGTCTTCGCCCCCAACGACGACACCACCGCCGGCCTGGCCATCCACTACGTCCGGCAGGCCATCCGGCGGTGGGAGCCCCGGGTCGAGGTGATCGACGTGGACGCCGGGCCCGACCCGGACGACCCGTGGCGGCTGGTGATCCGGCTGGACTACCGGGTACGGGCCAGCCTCTCCCCCGGTCAGTTGGTCTTCTCCGTCGACCTGCTGCCCGAGGACGCCCCGGACGACCCCACCGAGGAGGCCACGTCATGACGCTGCCGGTGCCGCACCTCGACGACCGCGCCTTCCTCGACCTGGTCACCGAGGCCCGGGAACGGATCCGCCGGTCCTGCCCCGACTGGACCGACCTGTCCGCGCACGACCCGGGAATGGCGCTGCTGGAGGCGTTCGCGTACCTCACCGAGGTGATGATCTACCGGCTGAACCAGTTGCCGGAGAAGGCGTACGTGGCCTTCCTCAACCTGCTCGGGGTCAGCCGGCACGCGCCCGCCGCCGCCTGGGCGGACGTCCGGTTCAGCCGGACCGGACCGGACCGGGACGCGGTCCGCATCCCCGCCGGCACCCGGGTCGCCGCCCGCGGTGCCGACCCCCGCCCGGTCGTCTTCGTCACCACCGAGCCGGCCCTGCTGCCCGACGGGGAGACCGAGGTGACGGTACGCATGCACCACTGCGAGCCGGTCGAGGCGGAGCTGCTCGGCACCGGCACCGGCCAGGCCGGCCAGGTGTGCCGGGCCGCGCGGGCCCCGCTGGCGCGTACCGCCGAGGCGCTGGACCTGCTGCTCGGCGTGGAGGTGCCGGCCGGCTCCGTGGAGCTGGGCGCGGCGGCCCGCGAGCACGAGGGCCGCACATACGAGATCTGGCGGCCGGTGGACAGCTTCGCCGGCGTCGGCCCGCAGGCCAAGGTCTACCTGGTCGACCGCGCCTCCGGCGTGGTCACCTTCGCGCCCGCGCTGGACCTGCGGCCGGACACCGGATCCGGGCCGGACGTCGAGGGGGCGTCCGGGCCGGGCTCCGGCAGCCCGGCCGGCGGCGCCGCGTCGCCGGACGGGCCGACCACGGTGGCGGCGGTGCCGCCGGCCGGGCGGCAGGTCCGGCTCTGGTACCGGTGCGGCGGCGGGCCGGCCGGGAACGTGGCGGCCGGCACGCTGACCGGCCTGCGCGACCCGCTGCCCGGGCTGAAGGCGGAGAACCCGGAGCCGGCCGGCGGCGGCCGGGACCTGGAGTCGCTGGAATCGGCCCTCGCGCGCGGGCCGTACGAGTTCTTCGCCCAGCAGCGGGCGGTGACCGCCCGGGACTACGAGATCCTCGCCGCCGGGTCGGGCGCGGTGGCCCGGGCGCGCGCGTTCACCCGGGCCGCCGTCTACAGCTTCGCCCGCCCCGGCGAGGTCGAGGTGGTGCTGGTGCCGTACGTGCCGGACCAGGCCCGGCCCGGCGGCCGGCTGCCGGTCGACGTGCTGCGCGAGCACGAGGTCGAGGAGGCCCGCCGCGGCGTGGCGGCCGACCTGGAGCGGCGCCGCGCGCTGGGCACCGCGGTCCGGGCCACCTGGGCGCGGTACAAGGCGGTCTCGATCCGGGCCCGGGTGGTGGTCCGGCGGGAGGAGGACGTCGACGCGGTCCGCCGCCGCGTCCACGACCGGCTGCACCAGACGCTCAGCCCGCTGCCCACCCCGCTCAATCCGACCGGCTGGGCGTTCGGTGAACCGCTGCGCGCCTCCAACGTGTACCGGATGCTGGACCACGCCGAGCCGGGCGTGCGGTACGTCGAGTCGGTCCGGTTCGTGGTGGACGAGGCGCCCGACGCACAGGTGCGCGCCCTCGCCGTCGACCAGTACCAGCCGAACACCTGGTACGCCGGGCGCGGCCCGGTGCTGTTCCGCTCCACCAACGCCGGGGCGGGCTGGGAGCCGGCCGGCCGGTTCGACGCGGAGAGCGTGGTCCGGGTGGTCCCCGCCCCGGCCCCGGCGCGTCCCGGCATCGTGCCCCGCGCCGGCTCGGTGACCGTGGTCACCACTCGGGACTCGGGCGGCTCGCGAGTGCGGCTGAGCACCGACCTCGGGGAGACCTGGACGCTCCTGACCGATCTGGACTCCCGGGTGCAGGACCTGGCCTGGATCGACCGGGACGGCGCGGGCGCGCTGCTGCTCGCCACCGACACCGGCCTGTTCGAGGTGTCCCTGCTGCCCGGGGCGGTGCCGTTGCAGATCCTGGTCGACCCGGCCGACGCCGACCGCGGCTTCTACGCCGTCCGCGCGTTCGTCTCCGAGCGCGGCGCGCCGGGCGTGGCGGTGGCCGCGCAGGCCGGGTTCGGGGTCTACCTCTCCACCGCCGCCGGCCGCCCCGGCACCTTCACCCACGTCGGCCTGGCCAACGTGGACAACCGCGTCCTCGCCGTGCAGTACGACGGCCCGGCCACCCTGCTGTGGAGCGGCGCCGGCGAGCCGGACCCGAAGAAGCCCGGGCAGGGCTGCCACCGGACCCGGCTGTTCGAGTCCGACGTCAAGTGGCAGGCGGTGCAGGCCGGCTGGATCGGTGGCACCTGCCGGGGCCTCGCGTTCAGCGGCACCCTGGCGGTGGCCGCCACGCAGAGCGGCGGGGTGGTTCGGCTGGACACTCTGGCCGCCCAGCCGCAGTGGCAGCCGGTGATGGTCAACTGCGGGCTGCCGCTGCGGGACCGGTCCCGGTTCGTTCCGGTCGACGCGATCGCCGCCACCGCGCCGTCCGGCGCCGGCGGGGCCGACCGGCTGATCCTGGCCGGCGGCGAGCGCGGCGTCTATCGCAGCGGCGACGCCGTCGACTGGGCGGCCAGCGCCAACCAGGCCACCGCCGACGTGGTCACCGTTCCCGGCACCTGGCTGCTCTGCTCCGGCGAGCACGACATCGAGGTGGTGCGGCAGGATGCGCCGAGCGGCGATTGAGCGGCTGCTGCCGGCCGCGTACCAGCGGGCCGCCGGCCCGGGCAGCGTGCTGGGCGCGCTGCTGGACGTGATGGAAGCGTTGCACGCCCCGGACGAGGCGGTGCTCGCCGACGTCGACGCGCTCTTCGCGCCGTACCGGACGCCGGACGGCTTCGTGGCGTACCTGACCCGGTGGGTGGCGATGGACCACGTGGTCACCGCGCCCCGGGCGGACGCGCCGTTGCCGCTGCCGGTGGGCCGGCTGCGGGACCTGGTCGCGCACGGCGCCCTGCTGGCCCGCTGGCGCGGCACCCCGTACGGGATGCGGACCGCGCTGGAACTCGCCACCGGGATCACCGGCTTCGGACTGGACGAGCCGGCGGACCGCCCCTTCCACGTGGTCGTCCGGGTACCGCCGGCCGCCGCCGACCAGCTCGCCGTGATCACCCGCATCGTGGAGGCGGAGAAGCCGGCGGCGGTCACCGTCGAGATCGTTTCGGGCCCCGGTCCGGGCCCCGCCGGTACCGGCCAACCGACACCGCAGGCCGACCCGGAGCCCGTCGCCGCCACCGGGCAGCCCGCAGCGCACCCGACCGACGAGGCGCCCGGGGTCGCGCCCGTCCGGGCGGTCGGCCGGGCGCACGTCCCGTCCCCCGCACCCCCCACCCCGTAGAGGAGTCGTCATGACCACCGAATGGGCCGTCGTCGCCGCCGCCGAGCAGTTCACCCTCGACGCGCGCAACAGCGGCGAGCTGACCTTCACCGTCTCCAACCCGGGCGACGCGCCGGACACCGTGGTCTTCGACGTGGCACCCGGCGAGGGCACCCAGCGCGGCTGGTTCACCGTCGCCGAGCCGCAGCGGGCGGTGCCCGGCCAGGGGTCGGTGTCCTTCCTGGTCCGCCTCACCGTGCCGCCCGGCACCCCGCCCCGGCGCTACGACATGACCGGGTTCGCGTACTCGGCGAACACCGCGCCGGAGGAGAGCTCCCGGTCCAGCGGTCGGGTGACGTACGACGTGAAGGCGGCCGCACCCCCGAAGCGCACGCCGTGGCCGTGGATCGCGGCCGCGGCGGTGCTGATCCTGGTCGTGGCCGGGGTGGTGGTGTTCCTGGTGACCCGCGGCGGCGGCCCGCCCCCGGCCCCGCCACAGGCGCAGGTGGTGACCCTGGAGGCGGAGAGCCTGGTGCCGGGGGCGACGGTCCAGTCGACCGGCCCGGCCGCGGCGCAGGTGCTGGAGCAGAAGAACTGCTGCCTGGTCACCTGGTCCGGCGACGCCCAGCTGTTCTTCCTGGGCCGGTCCGTCGGCGACCGGGTGACCGTCACCGTGGACCTGCCGGCGGAAGGGACCTGGCGCTTCGCCACCGTACGCACCACGTCGTTCGACTACGCCAACACCATCTTCCTGATCGACGGCCGGCAGGTCGGCGACACCTTCTTCGGTTTCACCCCGACGGTGGTGAAGACCGACTGGGTGGACGTCGGCACGGTGACGCTGAGCAAGGGCGCGCACCAGGTGACCCTGGTGGCGGTGAGCAAGACCCAGGGCACCGACCGGTACTTCGCCGGGGTGGACCAGATCCGCTTCACCCAGGTGCTGGCACCGTGACCGGGAGGCAGAAGGTGCTGCTGGCGGCCCTGGCCGGGCTGCTGGTGCTGCTCTACCTGGTGGCCGTCGGCGGGGGCCGGCACGACCGGGGCGACCCGGCCGCCCGGCCCGGCTGGCTCGGCCGGCTCGGTGCCGGGAGCACCGCCGTCGATCCCGCCGACGTGGACGTCGACTGCGCGCCGCCGGCCACGCCGCCCAGTCCGTCCGTCGAGGGCACGGTGGTCAGCTTCACCACCGGCTGCCTGCTGCGGGTGGCCGACCCGGGCGGCCTGCGCACCCTGGTGCTGCGCAGCCGGGCCGCCTTCGAGGTGACCGCCCCGGCGCCCCGAGGTGCGGAGGTCACCGTGCACGACGAGGTGACGCCGGGCGACGACGGCGCGGCGGTGGCGAAGGTGGCCGTCGACCGGGAGACCGACGTCGCCCTGGGCTGCCCGGGAGGTGGCGGATGCACGGTCACCGTCGCCCGGTCCTGACCAATGGGGAGGTACGCCATGGGTGAGCTGCGCAAACCGTTCCTGCTGCTGGCGCTGCTCGCGGTGGCCCTGGTGGTCGCACTGGAACTGGGCTCGGCGCTGCTCACCGGCGGCGGCGACGCCGGCGGCGCGCTGCGGGAGAGCGCCGGCCGGCTCGGCGTGGAGCCGGCCGACGTGGGCGCCGTCACCGAGCCGTCCGGCCGCGGCATCGGCCAGCTGGCACTGATCGACGTGGTGGCGCTCTGGACGACCGGGCTGTTCAGCCTCGGCCTGGTGGTGCCGGACCGGATCCAGGGCCGGGTGCAGGGCGCGGCCACCCTGATCTTCTCGATCGTGCTGCTGATCGTGGCGTTCGTGCTGCTGATCGTCACCTTCGTCGAGCTGACCATCATGGTCTCGCTGTTCCTGGCGGCGCCGTTCGGCACGCTGGCGTACCTGGCACTGTGGGGGTTCTTCCCGGTCGGCGAGGCGTCCGCCCTGCTCGGCCTGGTGCTGCTGCTCAAACTGGTCTGGGGCGGCCTGCTGCTGCTCGCCCAGCCGCGTTTCCTGCAGAACAAGGGCCTGGTGCTGCTGGCGCTCACCACGCTGCTCTGCACGGTGGTGCTGGAGTTCCTGCACCGGCTGGTGCCGGGGATCCTGGTCAGCATCACCGACGACCTCGGCGCGCTGGTCTTCGCCGTGGTGGCGATCATCTGGGCCCTGGTCCTGCTGATCGGCTCCATCCCCGCCATCGTCAAGGCGATCCGGACAACGGCCACCACCTCCCGCCCCACCGCCTCCACCGACGTCCGGGGGCAGTGATCTCCGCCGATCAGGCAAGGGCTTTCCGGGCGGTCCTGCGATAGCCTCTGCCCGACCGGGTGAACGAGGGAGTGGCATGCCGACGTTGGCCGATGTCGCCCGCCGGGCGGGCGTCTCCCCCGCGACCGCGTCGCGGGTCATCAACGGCAGCAGCAAGCCGGTCGCGGACGCCCTGCGCGAGCGGGTGCTCAAAGCCGTCGCCGAGCTGCGCTACGTCCCGAACGCGCACGCCCAACTCCTGGCCCGGCCGCAGCGCAGCGTGGTCGGGGTGGTCGTGCACGACGTCTCCGACCCGTACTTCGCCGAGGTCACCCGCGGTCTGCAACAGGTCGCCACCGAGCGGGGCCGGCTGGTCATCATCTGCAACAGCTATCGCGATCCGGTGCGGGAGCTGGAATACGTCGACCTGCTCCGCGCCCAGCAGGTGGCCGCGATCGTGCTGGCCGGCTCCGGCTACCGGGACGACGGCGTCAACGCGCTGCTGGACGAGCGGCTCACCGCGTACGCGGCCACCGGCGGCCGGGTGGCGGTGATCGGCCGGCACCGGCACCGGGGGGCCGCGGTGCTGCCGGCCAACGAGGAAGGGGCCCGGCTGCTCGGGGCGGAACTGCGCCGGCTCGGTCACCGCACGGTCGCCGTCATCTCCGGCCCGGCGACGCTCACCACCACCGGCGACCGGCTCGCCGGCCTCCAGGAGGGACTGTCCGGGCCGCTGCCCCGGGAGCGGCTCCGGTACGCCGACTTCACCCGCGACGGCGGGGCCCGGGCCACGGCGGAGCTGCTGGACGCCGTACCGGGGCTGACCGCCGTGGTGGCGCTCAACGACGCCATGGCCGTGGGCGCCCTGGGGGTGCTGCGCGAGCGCGGGGTACGCGTGCCGGCGGAGGTGTCCGTGGTCGGCTTCGACGACATGCCGATCGCCGCCGACGTGACCCCCGCGCTGACCACGGTCCGGCTGCCGCTGGCGGAGCTGGGCGCCCGGGCGATGACCCTGGCCCTCGACCCGGCCGCCGACCGGGACCGGGTGGAGACCCTCCCCGCCGAGCTGGTCCACCGGGAGAGCCACGGCCCCGCCCGGGACTGACCGCCGTCGCGGTCAGCTCTGCCTTCACGGTGCCGTGGCTGAGGCACAGCTCCGTCGCCAGCGGTGCCCACGAACCGCGCCTCTGGCGGCGCACCGGCGCGACGATGAGCTACCACCTCACGGGGTAATCCGTGGGAGGGTCATCGGGTGATGGTCAACAGCACCGGCCTCGACGGGCGGATGGTCGAGCACGTCGATCACCTGCACGAGCAATTCGTCGACCCGGTCCGCACCCGGCAGGGGCGCTACCTGCTGCCCACCGCCCCCGGCTACGGCGCCACCATGCGGCCGGAGTCGATCGCCCACCTCCGCTTCCCGGACGGCCCGGCGTGGCGCTGACCGTGGGCACCGACCGACTCGGCCTGGCCACCCTGCGCCGGCTGCCGGTGGAGTGCCGGCCGCTGCTGCGCCCCGGCACCGTGCCGGCCGGCATCGTCCACCTCGGACTGGGCGCGTTCCACCGCGCCCACCAGGCCGTGCACACCGAGGCGGCGGTCGGCGCGGCCGGCGGCGACTGGGGCATCGTCGGGGTCGCGCCGCGCAGCACCGCCGTGGTCGACGCCCTCGCCGCCCAGGACGCCCTGTTCAGCGTCACCACGCTCGCCGCCGAGGGCGCGGCCACCCGGGTGGTCGGCGCGCTGGCGGGGGTACGACACGCGGCGAGCGACCCGGCCGCCGTGGTCGGCCTGCTCGCCGACCCGGCGATCCGGGTGGTGACGCTGACCGTGACCGAGAAGGCGTACCAGCTCGACCCGGTCACCGGCGTGCTGACCGCCGACCCGAAGCTGACCGCCGACCTCACCACCGACCGGCCGCCGCGGACCGTGCCCGGGCTGCTGGTCCGGGGGCTGCTCGCCCGGGCCGCCGCCGACGCCGGCCCGATCGCCCTGGTCAGCTGCGACAACCTGCCCGCCAACGGGCGCCGGTTGCGCGGGCTGGTCACCCAGTCCCTCGCCCTCGCACGGGTTCCCGACAGGGCCGCCTCCTGGGTCGACGGCAACGTCACCTTCCCCGGCACCATGGTCGACCGGATCGTGCCGGCCAGCACCGCGGAGACGCTGGACACCGCCCGGCGGGCGCTCGGGGTGACCGACCTGGCGGCGGTGGCCGCCGAGCCGTACTCCCAGTGGGTGATCGAGGACGACTTTCCCGCCGGCCGGCCGGCCTGGGAGCGGGCCGGGGCGATCCTCACCGACGACGCCGGCCCGTGGGAACGGCTGAAGCTGCGCGCGCTCAACGGGGTGCACTCGGCCACCGCCTACCTGGGGGCGCTCGCGGGCGCGGAGACCGTCGCCGAGACCCTCGCCCTGCCGCAGCTGACCACCGTGCTGCGCCGGCTGGTCGCCGAGGACGTCGCGCCCAGCTTCACCCCGCCGTCCGGCGTGTCCGTGCCGGCGTACGGGGAGGAGGTGCTCACCCGGTTCGGCAACCCGGCCATCCGGCACCGCACCCTCCAGATCGCCATGGACGGCTCGCAGAAGCTGCCGCAGCGGGTGCTGCACACCATCGCCGACCTGCGCGCCGGCGGCCGGTCCGCACACTGGAGCGCCCTCGTGGTCGCCGCCTGGCTGCGGTTCCTCCTCGGGTACGCCGACGACGGCCGCCCGCTGCCGCTGGACGATCCGCTCGCCGGCCGTCTGCGCGAGGCGCTCGCCGCCGGCCGCGACGGCCCGGCCGGGGTGGTCGAGGCGATCTTCGCGGTCCGTGAGGTCTTCCCCGCCGACCTGGCTGCCGACGAGGAGGTCCGCGCCGACGTGACCGGCTGGCTGACCGCGCTGGATCGGCACGGCGTCCGCGCCACCCTGGCCGGTGCGCGGTGACCGGCCCGGACCGGGCCGGCGGCCAACCTTCGGCGCGCGGGCCCGTAACCGCCTTGCGGGGTCCGGCCGTCTCTGTCAGCATCGACGCCATGATCGAGAGAAAGGGCGTGCACGCCCTGGCGCGATGAGCGCGCACAACCGGCAGCGGGCCAGGCGCCGCGCCGGAATCAGCCGGGACCCGGCGGCACACCTCGACCGCTGGTACCGGGCGGCGGAACTCCGCGACGACTGGCTGCGAACCGCCCTGAGCACCGCACCCGCCGACCGGGAACGCGCGGAACGGGCCATCACCGGCCTCTACGCCCGGCTCGGCCGACCCCGACCCCGCTTCCACTGGGTGTCCAGCCCCCGGCAGGCCGTCGACCTGCTGGACGAAACCCCGATCAACTTCGGTGACCCGCCCGACGAGTCCGCACCCTGGCACGTGGCGCGGCAGCTCGCCGAGGAGTGGGCCGCGCTCGGCCACCGGCTCGACGGATCCGAGGCCACCGGCCTGTCCTGGTGGCCCCGGGAACGGGCGGCCGGCACCCTGCCGCCCGCCGACGCGTTCGCCGCCGGCGCCAGCCTCGCCGACCTGCTCCGCGCGGGGGTACGCGAGTCGCTGAGCCGGTCCGTCCACGACGCGGTACGCGGTCCGCTGCGGGCCGCCCTCGCCGCGGCGGTCGGCGAACCACCCGGCCTGCGCTGGCACGGGCAGCACGACGTGCCCTGGGTGGCGTACCAGGACATCCGACGGCGGCTGCGCCCCGGCGCGTGCGCGCCCGACGACGAGCGCCACCTCGACCTGTGGGCCGAGGTGACCCGCTCCGGCGGCTGGTGGTGGCCCCGCGAGCGGGTGTGCGTGGTGACCGAACGGACCACCGTCACGCACACCGAGGCCGCGCCGGGCGCGCTGCACGGCGAGGTCCGCACCCACAGCGCGCACGGCCCGGCCCTCGGGTACGCCGACGGCTGGGGCGCCCACTCCTGGCACGGCACCGCCGTCCCCGGGTGGGTGATCGACGAACCGACCGTCGAGCGGATCGCCCGGGAACGCAACGTCGAGGTGCGCCGCTGCGCCATCGAGCACCTCGGCTGGGACGCGTACCTCGACCAGGCGCGGTTGCGGCTGGTCGCCGACGCCCCCGACCCCGGCAACCCCGGCTGCCGGCTCCGGCTCTACGACCTGCCCCGGCAGGTGTGGGGCGCCCCGGCCCGGGTGCTGCTGGCGGTCAACGGCTCCGTCGAGCGCGACGGCCGGCGCCGCCGGTACGGCCTCACCGTCCCCGCCCACCTCGACGATCCCGTCGCCGCCGCCGGCTGGTCCTACGGCCTGACCGGCGCTCAGTACGCCCTCCTGCTCCGTCGAACCTGAAGGTGACCGCCATGACCACGACCATGACCCTGACCCTGGCCGACCTGACCGGCCGCACCGGCCTGACCGTGCTCGACCACCTGGAACAGCAGGTCCGCATCCCCGTCCTCGACGGCCCCCAGGCGCAGGGCGACCTGATCGTCGTCCCGCTGCGCCTGCTCGACGACGTGCACCTGGGCGCCCGGGCGCGCTGGCGTCCGGTCCCGCCCGCCGGGGTGGAACTGCTGCGCGGAGCCGCCGGCGGCAACCCGCACACCCTGGTCGCCGAACCGGGCGACGCCCGCTGGACCACCGACGTCGCCGATCCGCAGCGGCTCGCCGTCGGCGTGCTGCGCTGCACCGGGCCCGCGTACCTGGTCCATCCCGAGCACGGCGGCTCCGGCATCGCGCCCGGCACGTACCTCGTCCGCCGGCAACGCGAGCGGAGCACGGGGTGGGGCGGCGGCGACTACCTGGTCGCCGACTGACCCGGGGTTCCCGACGGGCCGCCCGACCGCACTGTTCCTTTGGCTCTGCAGCCACCAACGCGGCGGCGACTCCGGCCGGGGGGGATGCGCGGCTCGCCGCAGGGCAGAGGCGACGAAAGAGCCTGACCCGCTCGCCCGCCGGACCGACGGGGGCCGGCGGACGGCGGGTCGGCTCAGGGCCGTCCCGCCGGCGCCTTCCGCTCCCGGCGGGCGGCCCGGCGGGACCGGACCACCCACCCCACCACGAACAGCACCACCAGCGCCAACACCGCCTCGCCGCCCCAACCCAGCCGCTGTTCCAGCAACCGGTACGACGCGCCGGCCAGGTAACCGAGCAGGGCCACCGTCACCGCCCAGAGCGCCCCGCCGGCCACGTTCGCCACGGTGAACGCGCCCCGCGGGATGCCACTCATCCCGGCCAGGCCGGGCACCAGCGCGCGCAGCGCCGCCGCCCACCGGCCCAGCACCACCGCCACCGCGCCCCGCCGGCGGATCAGGTCGAGGGCCCGGCGCACCTCCCCGGAGCGGACGAACCGGCGGGGCGTCCGGTCCAGCAGCCGGTGGCCGTACCGGCGCCCGACCAGATAGCCGACCTGGTCGCCGAGGGCCGCCCCGGCGACCGCCGCCACGATCACCGCCCAGAGCGGCAGCCGCCCCTCGTGGGCGAGCACCCCGCCGACCAGCACCGCCACCTCGCCGGGCACGAGCAGGCCGAGGAAGGTCGACGCCTCCAGCGCCGGCAGCAGGAAGACCAGCGCCAGGACCAGGGCGGGCGGCAACGCCACCAGCAGGTTCAGCAGCCGGTCCATCCGCCGATTGTCACCCGTGGGCCGGCGGTACGCCCGCTGTCCCGGGGACCGCGCGCTGGCACCACCGGCACCGGTACGGAATGATCATGCGGGGGCACGGTCGGGCCGGGGGAATGAACCCCCTCCTCACCGGGGACAATAGGGTGAGAACGGGGCGGTGACAGCGCGAGCGAGCGCCCAGGCCCGGGGACGTACGCGGGACAGGGGGCCGGACGTGGAGGGTGGGACAGCCGCCGGGACCGGCCGGGTCCTCACCATCGACCTGCCGGCCGATCCGGGGCAGCTCGCCCCCACCCGGGAGCGACTGCGCGGCTGGCTGCGCGACCTGGGCGTGAGCGAGTGGGACGTCGAAACGGTGCTGATCGCCACCGGCGAGGCCTGCGCCAACGCCATCGAGCACGGCTACCGCTTCGCCCCCGCCGGGATCACCACGCTCCGCGCCGTACTGCGCGACGACCTGCTGGAGATCGAGGTACGGGACCACGGCGGCTGGCGGGAGGACGACGGCGAGGACGGCACCGACCGGGGCCGGGGCCGGCTGATCATGGCCCGGGTGATGGACGAGGCGACCATCGTCGGCACCCCGGAGGGGACGACCGTACGCATGGTCAAGCGGCTCTCCGGCGACCGCTGACGACGGTCGGGTGACCGACGGCCCGGCCCCACCGGTAGTGAAGATCCGCTATAAGTGGACCATGGAGTTCCCCGCGTACCTGGCCACGATGCCGATGCACGCGATCACCGAGATCCACGGCGAACCGGGCCTGCTCGCCCGGTTCCGGCTGGAGATCGAGGCGTTCGACGAGGCCGCCCGGAACCGGCTCACCGAAGCCCTCGACCTGGCCGCCGAGCTGCACCGCGACGACCGGCGGGTACGCGAGCCGTACCTCAACCACCTGCTCCGGGTGGCGATCCGGATGATGCACCACTACCAGGTGCGGGACGTGGACGTCATCGTCGCGGGTCTGCTGCACGACGCGGCGGAGGACCACCCGGCGGAGCTGGCCGGCCGACACGCCGACGGCGATCCGACCGCTGCCGCCCTCGCGGCCCTCGCCGGCCGGTTCGGCCCACGGGTCGCCCGGCTGGTCGGCGCGGTCACCAATCCCGCGTACGAGCCGGGGCGTGACCCGCACGTCCAGTACCGCGAGCACGTCGCGGCGAGCCTGGACCGGGAGCCCTGGGCCCGGGTGATCAAGGTGTCGGACTTCACCGACAACGGCGTCGGCGTGATCCACACGGTCGGGCCGAAGGTGGCCCGCTCGGCGGCCAAGTACCGGCCGCTGGTGCCGGTCTTCCGGGACCTGATCGCCCGGCCCGACACCCCGCTGTCCGCCCCGGTCAAGCGGCACATCTTCGCCCAGCTCGACCTCGCCGAGGAGCGCTTCAGCGCCATCCTCGACCAGCCCAACTGACCCTGCCCACGCGCGCCGCATCCGTCCGCCGCGCCGCCGGCCTTCCCGTCGCCCGGGCTGCGCTGCGTGCCGCCCCCATCCTGGGCGGGCGAGGCCCGCAGTCGATGATCCACTCGTGCTGCGGCAGGTTGCCGTATCCCGCGTGTCGGATACCGCCCATCGCGGCAGGCCGAGTGGATCAAGGGTGGACCGGACCCGGCGTCAGGACCGGGCCGGCGCGGGAGGCCGCCCCGCGTCGGCGGGTGGTGGGTGGGTCAGCGGGGGTCGGCGGGTCGGGCGCCGACGTGGCCGCCCAGGGCGGCGACGATCCGGTGCCGCAGCGCGGGCAGCCGGTCGGCCCGGTCGCAGAGCAGCACCCGCAGCGAGTGGTGCCCGCCGGCGGCCACCCCGCCCAGCACGTCGAGCAGGGTGCCGAGCTGCGCGGGCGGCTCGTCGGCCAGGAGTTCCCCGGCGTCCCGGACCACCAGGGTGAGCGGGCCGCTGTCGAGCCGGTCGGCGAGCACGTCGGCGAGCGCGTCCCAGTTGTGGCCGAAGTGGCCGGGCAGGGCCAGGGCCGTGGCGAGCACGTCGAAGAGGCCGGCCCGGGTGCGGGCGCTCGCCCCGCCGAGGGCGGTCCCGGCCGGGTCGGCGCCGGCCGCGCCGTCGAAGGCCAGCCACGCCGGCAGGTACGGGTCCGCTGCGGCCATCCTGGTCATCCTCTCCCGTTGAGCGGGCCGGGCCGCCGCGCGACCCGACCCCCAAACCTTGTCAGAGCAGGTAGAAGTTCGCGTAGTGATCGGGCGAGAACCAGGTCGCTCCGGTGCTCTTGTTGACCACGATCCGGTACGCGTCGCGGGACGCGCCACAGGCGCGCGGGTAGACGTCGTACTCGTAGTAGGTGGCGTTGGCGGGAAGCTGGCCTTCGTAGTTGTAGAACCGGCCGCCGGCGAAGTTGCACAGCCCGCCGCTCCAGGAGTACCAGCCGCGGGTGGTCGGGAAGCTCTTGGCGGACCAGCCCGAGCGCGCCGTGCGGGCGTCCGTGCAGCGGGTCATCGTGCAGGAGCTGTAGACGGCGGCGCGGGCCGGCTCGGCGAGCTTCGGCGAGACCACCGAGGGGCCGACGAGTCCGGTGGCGACCATGGCCGTGAGCAGGGCGAAGGCGCCGAGGATCCGGCGTACGCGGGTACCGGTGGCGCGGAGCAGGGTCGCGGGCGTGGTCATGGGGTCCTCCCGGTCCGGACGACTGGACATCGATCGATGTCGCTTTTTCGATCGGGCCCCAGTCTGGCGGTGATCCTCGCGGACGGACAAGCCCTCGGCGGAAACCGTCTCCCAACGCCGGATGAACCCTGGATGAGCCACCCCGGGGCCGGACACGCCGGCCCGGCCCCGGGGTCACCCGCACCCCCGCCGCCTACTGCGCGAACGCCTGGAACTCGGCGATCCGTACGTTGTTCGCCTGCGGGCTGGCGGTGCCGCAGTCGGTCGCCGCACCCGGGTCGGCGTCCTGCTCACCGGCGTAGTCGGGTGCGCCGGTGCACTGGTTGGTCACCACCTCGACCCGCAGGTGGGTCGCCGTCGTCCGCGGGATGTCGAACGACCGCATGATCAGCTCCGGGGCCCGCGGCCGCGGCGCGACCGACGGGAAGGCGTCCGTCGGGCTGGTCCAGACCAGCCGGAAGTCCGCCGGGTCGGCGCAGTCGACGCCGTCGGTCGCCGTGCAGGCGAGGACCCGGAACTGCCGCAGCGCGGAGAACCGGCTCTGCGTACCGGCGTCCGGGTCGCCGGCGACCGGCGGCCGGAGCATGGCGCTGACCTGCACCCGGCGAATCTGCCGGGCGTCGCCGGCCAGGTCGACGGTGACCTGCCGGCCGGCGACCGGGGTGCCCAGCGAGGCCCAGTTGGTGGCCTCGTCGTCGTCGGCGATCCGGGCCAGGTTGATCCCGTCCCCGGTGACCGTGGCGCCGGCGGCGGTGGAGGCGAGGTTGGCGCGTACCTGCACGGGCAGGTCGCGGACCTGGCCGGCCTTGACGGTGACCGGGCCGACCCGGACGTGGCCGTGGCCCGGGGCGCGGACGACGAACTCGTACGTGCCGGGGACCAGGCGGACCTGGTCGGTGAGCGGGGTGGCCGGGTCGGAGTCGGCCACCGGCACCGCGCGGGCCTGGTAGCGCCCCACGAACAGCTGCGCCCCCGACACGATCGCGTCGTCGTCGACCGGACGGAAGGTCAGCGTCGCCTCGTCCGCGTACGGGGAGGTGAAGCCCGGCGTCGGGTTGACGTCGCCGTTGCCCGCGCTGGCCGCGCCCTCGCCCAGGCCGCGGGCGGCGAACGCGTTCCAGAGCAGGTCCTGGTTGGCCCCGCCGAAGCGGATCCGGTCGGCGGCGAGCATCGCGTCCCGGGCGTCGACCATGCTGACCTGGCTGACCGCCATCAGCAGGAACGAGTCGAAGACCAGCTGGATCCAACGCCGGTTGCCCGGGCAGGCGGTCACCGGCGTCGTCCCCTCGGCGCAGGACTTCTGCAGGGCCGCGTCGCCCGCGCCGTAGCGGCGCATCATCGCCGCCCGGATGTCGGCGTTGGTGGCGCTCCACACCTCGCCGGAGGCGTGTACCTGGAGGCCGACGAAGTCGTAGTCGATCGCGCTGTAGTTGAGCGGGCTGTCGCTCATGTTGTAGTTGCGGATGCCCGCGCCCGGGTCGCGGGTGGTGTACTCGCCGATGGTGAAGCCGCGCCGGCCGGGCGCCGCGTACCCGTGCTCGTAGAGGTACTCCATGGCGAGCTGGTCCGACCAGCTCTCCCCCATGCCCTGCGGGGCGCTCACCCCGGCGTTCGGGCCGGCGATCATGCGGTTGCTGATCGCATGGCCGTACTCGTGGGCGATGACCGACATGTCGAAGTCACCGTCGACGCAGGGCGCGTAGAACGAGCCGGCGCTCGGCTGCCACAGGTACATGTTGGTGGTCGGCGCGACCCCGTCCGGCGGGGTGATCTGATTGGCGTTGTTCCGGGCGGCGAAGCTCGGTGGGCCGCCGCTGACCCCGCCGGCCTGGGCGTTGCCCTGCTCGGCGTCGTTGCCGAGCCCGCCGCGGCCGAGGTTGTCCCGCTGCAGGTTCCAGGTGGCCTCGGTGAAGCCCAGGTGGTACGACCAGTCGTGCATCCGGTTGTGCATCGCGAACAGGTTCGCCCGGGCCGCGTCGATGTCGTTGGCCTGTGGCGCGGTGAAGGCGTCCGGGTTGCACTTCCGCTCGTACCACTGGTTGGTCCACGGGTAGGCGTAGTTCCGGTCCGGCCGTGGCGTGGCGGTCTCGGTGCCCACGCTGAACGGGTCGTTGCTGAACCAGTTCTGCACCGCGATCGCGTTGTTGCCCCGGGTGGTGGCGGTCGACGCCCCGGTGGTCGGGTCCACGTCCCAGGCCGGTGAGCCGGGCACCCCCACCACCTCGGCGCAGCCGGCCGCCGGCGCGGCGCACCAGCGCACCCGGGTGTCGGTGGAGGACTTGTCGACCGACGGGGTGTTCGGGAAGACCTCCCAGGACGGGTTGTCGGCGTCCTGGTCGACCAGGTCCTCGCGGACCAGCACGCCGCCGTCCCGGGCGTCCACGTAGGTGGAATAGGCGGCCGGCCCCGCGCCGGCGACGTCCGCGCCGAGGACCACCTCGTAGGCGGCCCGCGGGCCCCGGTCGGCGGTCGGCACCGCGACCAGCGAGGTACGCAGGATCGCCGGGTCGGTCAGGCCGGCGTCGGCGGCGGCGGTCCGCCGGGCCTGCTCGGCGGTGACGGTGGCCGGCGCCGGGGTGCCGCCGTCCCGGGCCAGGGACGAGCTGACGTGCCAGACCGCGCCGTCGCGTACGCCGACCGCGAGGATCCCGTCCACGGCGGCCGGCAGGTTGCCGAAGCGCTGCCGGAACAGCACGGTGGCGCCCTCCCCCATCGGGGCGACGGTCAACTGCTCCAGGGCCGCCGCCCCGCCGGCGGTCAACCCGAGCAGTTCCCGGTTGGCCGCCACGTACGACCGCGCGGCGGCGGCCGGGTCGGCGGGCAGGCCGGTGGCCAGCGGCCGGCCGGTCGAGGTCAGCGCGGCCGGGGTGCCGAAGTCGGTCCAGCGGACCCGGGCCCCGAGCGCGGCGGCGCGGTCCCGCTGCCGCTCGGTGGGGTCGATCCGCCCCTGCCGGTTGTCCCTGGTTCCGCTGTCGTGGCGGTCGCCCGGCAGCTGCGCGGGCGAGGCCTGGGTCGGGTTCTCGTCCCGGGGTGCCGCCTGGCCGCCAGCTCCTGCGGTCAGGACCAGCCCGGCCGCGAGCAGCAGCGCGGCGGTCCCCGTCAACGCACGGGATGGTGTGCGCACGGTCCCTCCTGTCGTCGAACGGCGTTGTCCGTTCCCGCCATCCGACCAAGCCACAGTGGCCATGGACACCGGCCGAACATCCATAAATGACGTTGTCTCGATGCATCGCGGGCGTCGCCGGTCCGGCTGTCCCCGGGGGGCACCAGGGTCGATGCTCTGCGGTGGCTGAAGGTGCCCTGACAGCGGGCCGTCACCTGCCGTACCTCCTGGTCCGATTCGCAGGAACGGTCCGTCCCGCTGTCGGCGTCGTGTCAGTCGCCCGGTCCCCGCCCCGCCGGGCAGCACGATGAACGCTCCTCCACCTCAAGGGAGGACGACCATGAACACCGCACGGATGAATATTGCAAGGTCGAGGGCGGTCTGGCTCGGCGTCGGCCTGAGCTCCGCACTCGTGCTGGCGGGCAGCGTGGCGTACGCCGACGACACGACCGCCACGACCACGTCCACGGCCTGCGTGGACAAGCAGGGCCGGCTGCAGGTCGTCGACGAGTCCGGAAGCTGCAAGGACACCGAACGGCGAATCACCTTAACGCCACCGGGCCGCAGGGACCGGCAGGGCCGCAAGGACCGGCCGGCCCGCAGGGTGAGCCCGGACCGACGGGGCCCGCCGGTCCGGCGGGGCCGAAGGGTGACACCGGCCCCGCTGGACCGCAGGGCGAGGCCGGAGCCGCCGGGCCGGTGGGTCCGCAGGGTGCCACCGGGGCGGCCGGGCCGCAGGGGCCCAAGGGCGACCCCGGCGGCGTCAACGGCCGGATCCACGTCGGAGAGTTCCGCTACAACAGCGTCACGGCCAAATGGTCGTGAACGGCAGCCTGGGCCTCGCGGTCACCCGCAACGGCCCGGGCGACTACAACCTCCTCTTCGACTCCGGCTTCACGAGCCCCGACAAGTGCACGTCATGCTTCAGCCGGTCTTCCTGGGCGCGAACAACCGGCCCGACATGGTCGCGTTCGTCAACGCCACGGGCGCCCCGCGCGCTCTACGAGCCGAAGGTGGACGCGGACACCAAGGTGGTCGTGGCCTGCGCTCCGGGGTACTGAACGGCAGTCAGCGCCGGCCGGTCCCGCCCCGGCCGGGCTTCTCCGCGCTGGTCGGCGCGACCAGCGCGACGACTCACCGCCTCCAAGCGCAGAGTGGGCACCCGGGCCCGCCAAGCGCCCTGTCCCGACTCTCACGGCACCATCATCGACCCGGGCGGTCAGGCCGCCTTGAAAACGGTGTCCAGGTGCCACTCCAGGAACTCAGCGTTGGGCCGATCGCCCCGCCGCTCCGGCACGGCGATTGTCGTGCCGGCCTTGGCGTAGAACTGGTCGCCGTTGCCGAATTCACTACGCAGCCGAGGGCTGACCATCAGCCGGTACTTCGGGTCCACGCCCAGGTAGCCCCGATCGAAGAGGATGTGCACGTCCGACTTGAGCAGCAGACCGTTGTCGATGCGATGCTCCCCGCCGTGCGGGAGCGGTCGGATGTGAGCCGCCTGCAGCACCGGCTGAACCTTGTTCCCGGTGATGGCGCAGCGCCGCCCGTAGGCACCGAGGACCACCGCCTTGAACGACTGCTGGCCGAGACGCTGCGGCACCAGACGCGGGTCACCGTACACAGGTCCGGGTCGGTGCCAGGGCTCGTTGAGGTCGAGCTCGACCGCCACGCCCAGGAGGCGGTGCAGCAGGAGGTCGAAGTACCCGGTCACCGACGGGTCGGACAGCTCGTACGTCTTTCCCTGCACCACGTTGGAGGCGAATCCCGGTGGCGGGTCGGCAGTGGCCCCATCGGAGAAGAAGACGCTGTCCCTGACGAAGATGCAGCCGATGGTGGGATCTTCGTCGAGCCCGATCGGCTGCTTGCGATACCGGCCGACGCTGTGGCGCATCTCGTCCAGGCTGGCGACGCCGTTGGCCTCGCCGAACAGCTCCCAAGCCTCGGAGATCCTCAGCCGGGTGAAGCCGCTGAAGAAACCTCCGCCGACAATACGGTTCAGCGGGTAGTGCGCCTTGAAGAAGAAGGGCTCACCGGGCGTGAGAGCCCGGAAGCCACCGCCGGAAGGCCGCCAGAAGTTGACCTCCGTCAGCCCGGGCCGCTCAGCCAGGAAGCGGTACCACTTCTGGTCTGTCACGCCGACGAAGGTCTTCACAACGGTCAGCGTGCACCGAGATTGATCTTTTCCGCTACCCCGAAAAGGCCAGCGCGTTGCCCGCCAGGAGCGTCAGGGCTCGCGCATCCAGGTCTTCGGGTCGGTGATGAAGATGCCCTTTCCCTGATGCCGTCGGATCACGCGCAGCGCCTCCAGCCGGACGTAGACCATTTGGATGGTCGACGAGCTGACCTCGAAGCGGTCGGCCATCTCCGCGATCGAGGGCAGCTTGTCCCCCGGTTGCACCTTCCCGCCGTGCAGGTCGCTGATGATCTCGTCCGAGATCCGGATGTAGTCCGGTGTCTGTGGCATGGCACTCCTCGCGTGGCACGCCAATTTGATCACGACACGCACTGACCAGACAACCGAGCGTTGCCTTCCGCTACTTAGGCATATATGGTTGATCGCGAGCCGGCCCTCGCGTGGCAACGAGTTCGGCTCATCCCCCTGGTCGGGGCGGGTGCGCGTGCCCGTCCCGACCCACCGAACTGCTCCGTCGTCGTACCGCTGATCTCAAGCTGCGGCGGCGGAGCGGGCGGGTCGCCAGCGGCCGGCGTGCGGACGGCCCGCCCTTCCAGACCCACCGCACCGACCCTCCGCGCTTCCGCCTGCCCCGGAAAGGACCGACGTGACCCAGGTGTATCGATCCGGCCAGCTCTACGGGACCGGCCTGCCGGCCCGGTTGACGGCGCACGAGGTGCGGACCCGCACGTTCGACCCGCGCCGCCGGGGCGTCGACCCCGAGCAGGTACGCGAGTTCCAGGCTCAGGTCGCCGACGAGCTGACCGACCTCCACCGGCGGGTACGCCACCTCACAGAGGAGAACGAACGGCTCAAGCGGGCGCTGCGCGACTGGCAGACCATGCACGCCCGGGAGTGCCGGCCGCCGAACGACGGTTGCTGGTAGCGGTGCGACCGCAACCAGGTGACCTGCTACGGATCGACGGCCGCGCCTCGGTGCAGTTCGCCGGCGATCGCGCTCTGACCTTCCGGGTCGTCTCGGTCTGCCCCAAGCCGACGTACACCGGCTGGGTGTGGCTGACCGGCTACGTCGTCGACCGGCGCGGCCAGGCGATCGACCGGCGCGAGATCTTCGTCCAGCTCGCTGGCCTCCGCCGTGCGGCCAGCACCCCGACCCCGAGCCGCACTCGTGTCATCCGCCCCGATGGTTCGCGGCGTGACCAGGGTGACGGCGGAACAGCTTGCGACGGCTCGGGGGTGCGTGTTCGGACTAATGCTTGATGGGACGCCCCGGCTTGCGCGTGAGGGCGGGTCAGTCGCAGTAGTCGCAGCGACCGCTCACCGGTAGTTGAATGCCGCACCGTGCACAGGTGGGGCGGCGGGGCTGCGGAGCATTCCTGCCCCGACGTCGTACGGCTGCCTCAAGTGCGGGTGCGAGGGCAGGCTGTCCGCCGTCCGCCGGCAGTCCTGCCGCCTTGAAATAGCGATAGCAATCCAGTCGGGCAGCCGCAGCGTGCCGCTCACGTTCCATCTCATCCTCGACCGACGCCTGACCGGCCACCTGCAACACCTCGGCGTATCCCGTGCCGACCTTGCCGTCGTCCTTGTGCACGACCAGTGCCGTCAGCGGCGGGTCCCCCTGCAGGTGCGCCCGACGGACGACCCGACCCAGGACGGGACCGATCCAGTTGTGGAGGAGGGCGGAGGTGTGGATGCCGGACCTGTCCTGCACCGCGGCGCCGACCTCCCCGTAGGTGATGACCTCGTGATACCGCTGTGCCACCTCGACAAGGAGGTCGTACGCGTGCCGCGCCCAGATGCCCCAGGCATCCTCCGCGCTGACCGTTTCCCCGGATTCCCGCCAATATCCGCGTCGCACGATCAATTCCCTTCACCGACGTAGAGCTACCGCTCGATGCAGGGTAGAACTGGGATCCCACCGCATGCCGCCCGGCGAGGGGGTCGGGAAGGACGAAGGTGGAATTAGTGCTCGGCACAGGGCTGCGGTGGAGCTACCGTCCGCTGCGGATCCTGGGTCGGACTAGGAGGTCGACACGCGGCAGAGCCGAGCCGGCGTGCGATGCGCCCGCGCGGCTGCCGGCAGATCCGCTGCCACCTTGTTAGCTTGGGTCGACGGATCGTCCGCGGAGCAGCGGCGACCGTTGCTGCTGCTCCGCGCGACACCCCTCGTTGAGCCAACCCGGTGCGGACCGCCGCGCCGAGGCGACCGCCGCCGCCCACCCGGGCGGGGCGGGCCCGGGACGAGGGAGATGCGATGACCGACGCGTCGAGCGGGGACCCGACGCCGGAGGAACGCCCGCGACGACGGGTCGACCGCGGCCGGGAGGTCGCAGGTGTGGCCGCCCGGACCGTCGTGACGTGGCTCCGCGCGCTCTGGAAGAAGTTGTGCGTGCTCTGGGCGCGGTTGTTCCCCGTCGTTAGGAAGATGTTGTCCGAGGTGGACTCGTCGGCTCCCCTGCCCCCAGAGGGCATCGAGCGACGGAACGCGTCCGGGCCGATCGAGGTGCGCGCCCAGGGGCACGTGTTCACCTTCACCGTCGGGGCCACCTTCACCTGGTCGTCCACCCGGCTGAGCCCGGAGCTGCTGCGCTGGTACGCCGACTACTACCGGACCCACGCGACAGATCGGCTGCGAGCCCTGGCGACCGAGCGGGCCCGCACCTTCCCTCCTGAGCGGGCGGACGACCTCCAGGCCGCGCTGCGGCAGGCCGTCGCCGACAAGCCGCCCTGGTCCTTCGGGGGCGAGACGCTGGGCATCACATGCCGGCCGGACGTGTGGGTCAGGCTCGACCAGCGGGTGAGGAAGATCCTCCTGCCGTACTGGGAGAACCTGATCGAGCTGGAGTGCCAGAACAGGCTGAACACCAGGCGCGCGGAGTACGCCGAGCGGCTCAACCGGCGCTGGATGACGATCATGGACGAGGCCGTCGACCACCTGGCCACGAGCGACGCGGCCCAGGCGATCAACGAGGAGGCCCTCCGCGTCCGGCAACGCCTCATCGCGGAGCAGCAGGCCAATGAGCAGTGGCGCGAGGGCCTCCGCCGGGAAGGCCGACGCCTCGACGGCATCTTCGACTTCCTCAACGCGGTCGACATCGTCTCGCAGCGGACACCCGATCAGGGCCACCCGGAATCCGGGACATCGACCGAGGCGGCGACCGCCCAGACCGACCCGGCACCGGATGCCGACCAGGCGGACGCGGAATCACCATCGGCCGCCGCGGCTGCGCCCGTCCCGGATGCGCAGCCGCGCCCCGGGCCGGGTGTGTCCTGACGCCACCCGCAGTCGCCGCAGCCGATCGACCTGCGCCGCCGGCTCGGGGCGTCTCGGCTCCGAGGGGTACGACCGGCGGGCCCTGTTCCAGAGCCCGGAGGCCGAGACGGCTGCCCGGCCGTCCGTGCCGGGGTACGGCAGAATCGCGGGCGATGGAGGCGGCGGCGATCCTCACCGCGCTCGCCGACCTGGCCCCGGCCGGCGCCGAGCGGAGTTTCGACGTGTCCGGCTCCGGTCGCCCGCTGGTCTGGCTGCCGGAGCCCGACCGGGGGCCGCGCGGCGCCCGGCTCGACCGCCTCGCGGCGCTGGACGCGCTGCACCGCGACGAGCGGATCCTGCGCCGGGGCCTGGCCTTCGTGGTGGGGAGCGCCGACCTGGACGGCGGCCGGCGGCGGGTCCGGCTGCCGCTGCTGGCCCAGCCCGTACGCCTGGACCGCACCCGCCGGGGCTACCGGATCGTGCCGGCCGGCGACCTGGAACTGACCCCGCTGATCGAGGACCGGGAGCTGGCCGCCCGGCTGGAGGCGGCGCCGGGGCTGGCCGGAGCGGGTTGGCTCGCCGCGCCCGGCACCACCGCGTGGCTCACCGCCGCCGCCGAGGCCGCAGGCCTGAAACCGGAGGCGGTGCTCGCGCGGCCGCCCCGCAGCATCGACGACACCACCCTCACCGGGGTGGCCGCCGCCGCGCTCTTCGTGACCCGCGACGTGCTCGCCGGCCGGCTGCGCGACACCCTGCTCAGCTGGGCCGCCCGCCCCGGGCTGGCGGACACCGCGCTGCGCCGCCTCTACGCCGGGGACGGCGCTACCGGGCCGTCCCCGGACGACGCCGAGGTGCTGTCGCCGCTGCCGCTGACCGAAGCCCAGCGGGACGTGGTCCGGCGGGCCAGGACCGAGCCGGTCGTGGTGGTCTCCGGCGCGCCCGGCAACGGCAAGAGCCACGCCCTGGTGGCTGCCGCGCTGGACACCGTGGACCGGGGCGGTTCCGTGCTGGTGGCCACCCAGTCGGTGCACGCCGCCGACGTGCTGGGCGAGCTGCTGCGCCGCCACCCCGGCCCGACGCCGGTGCTGTTCGGCGACGCCGAGCGCCGCGACGCCATCGCCACCGACCTGGCCGGTGGTTCCGGGGCGGGCGCGGACGACGCGACGCTGCGGGCCGACGACGCCGCCGTGGCGGCGGCCCGGGACCGGGTGGCCGACGTGCTGACCGGCGTCGTCGCCGCGCTCGACGAGGAACGGCTGGCCGCCACGCTGCCCGGCTGGCAGCCGCTGCTGTCGGCGCTGGGCCGGGACGTGCCGGGCGTGTTCGATCCGGACACCGACCTGGCCGAGGTGCGGGCCGCGCTGTCCGAGGCCACCCGCGCCGGCGACGGCTGGTGGCGGCGCTGGCGGCGGGCGCGGGCCGGGCGGCGGCTGGGGCGGCTGGCGGGCGGCGGTGCGGGCGTACCGGTGGAGCGGTTGCGGGCCGCGCTGGCGGCGGCGGACGCGGTCCGGGCGGCGGCCCGGCTGGCCGCCACCGGCGGCACCGACCTGGCGCCCGCCTGGCGCAGCCTGGCCGAGGCGGACGCCGCGCTGGCCGACGCGGTCGGCACGGCGATGCGGCACCGGGCGACCAGCGCCCGCCGGTGGACCGGCGCGGCGCGACGGGCCACCAGCGGCCTGGGCGCGGCGCTGCGGGCCGGCCGCAACCGGCGCCGGGAACTGCTCGCCGGGCTGGACGCCGAGGCGCTGGTCCGGGCACTGCCGCTGTGGGTGGGCACGGTCGCCGACGTCGAGGACCTGCTGCCGCCGGTGGCCGGGATGTTCGACCTGGTGGTGCTCGACGAGGCGGCCCACATCGACCAGCTCCGGGCCGGCCCGGTGCTGGCGAGGGCGCGCCGCGCGCTGGTCGCCGGCGACCCCCGGCAGCTGCGGTTCGTGTCGTTCGTGTCCGACGTCGACATCGACGCCACGCTGCGCCGGCACGGCCTGGACCGGTACGGCGACAGGCTCGACGTCCGCCGGTCCAGCGCCTTCGACGTGGCGGCCGGCGCCGCCCCGGTGAGCTGGCTGGGCGAGCACCACCGCTCCGTGCCGCACCTGATCCAGTTCTCCGCCCGCCGGTTCTACGGCGACCGGCTGGAACTGGTCACCCGGCATCCGCGCAACGAGCGCGCCGACGTCATCGACGTGCTGACCGTCGCCGACGCGACGCTGGCCGACGGAGTCAACCAGGCCGAGGTGACGGCCACCCTCGACCTGGTCCGGCGGCTCGCCGCCGACCCGCCGCCGGGCGGGATAGCGGTGGTCAGCCCGTTCCGGGCGCAGGCCGACGCGCTGGAGGCCGCGCTGCTGGCCGCCTTCGACGTCGACGAGATCGAGCGGCTCGGGCTGCGGTCGGGCACCGTGCACGCGTTCCAGGGCAGCGAGGCGGACGTGGTGGTCGCCTCGCTGGGGCTGGTCGACGCCGACCCGCCGTCCCGGCACCGGTTCGTGGCCGACCCCAACCTGTTCAACGTGCTGGTCACCCGGGCCCGCCGCCGGCTGACCGTGGTCACCTCGCTGCGCGCGGCCGACGGGCTGGTCGGCGACTACCTCGGGTACGCGGGGCGACCCCCGGCGGCGCCGGATCCGGAGCCGGTGACGGGCTGGACCGCCGCCCTGGCCGAGGAGCTGCGCCGGTTGGGGCTGCCGGTGCGGCCCGGCTACCCGGTGGGCCGGTGGCGGGTCGACCTCTGTGTGGGCCCGGACGCGGACGCCGTCGGCGTGCTCTGCGCGGTGCACCCGGACGGGCCGGCGGCGCACGTGGAGCGACAGCGGACGTTGATCCGGGCGGGGTGGCGGCTGCACGACGCGTTCGCCAGCCGCTGGGCGGACGACCCGATCCGCGCCGCCCTCGACCTGGCGTCCCGACTCGACTGCGGCTGACGGTCAGGCCTGCGGCACCTGTTCCGGATGGGTCCGCCGCTTCCGCAGGAACGCGCCCAGCCCGGATCCGTCCTCGGTCGCCAGGAACGCCCCTCGGGCGTTGAGCAGCGTCTCGTCGGCGTGCGCCAGGCAGCCCCACACGGTGTCGCCCCAGGAGTCGGCGAGCCTCACCTCGGCCGGGTCCGGGCAGGCCTCGCCTCGCGGCCCGCCGATCTGGCAGCGGGCCGGGGCGCCGTCGGATCGCCGGACCGTCCTGGCCGCCTCGCGGATCAGCGAGAACCGGGCCTCCTTGGACTCCGGGTCGCGGCCCTGCTCGGGTACGGCCCGGCGTTGCCCGAAGACGACCACGTTGCCGTCCGGGTCGGTGGTGCGGCACTCGCCGCCGGGGGCGTGCTCGGGGTGCCCGGCCCGCTCGACGGGGTGCCCGGCTGCGCTCAGCCGTGCCATGGTGGCGGCGAGGTCGTCGACGTAGAGGTAGATGAGCAGGGGCAGCTCGACGGTGACCAGGCGGGGCTGCACCTCCGCCAGCAGCAGGGTCAGCTCTCCGCACTGGAGGTAGGACCAGCGGGACGTGCCGTCGCCGCCGGTGCGCACCTCGGCGTAGCCGAAGGTCGCGTAGAACCGGCGGGCGGCGTCGGTGTCCGACACGTACAGCACCGGCACCTGGGCCTGCACTCCGTCATGCACCGCGCCACTCTAACCACGATGGACGTGCAACTCACGTCTTGGAGATCGGGTGTTTTTCGGGTACAAGCCGCCGGCGCGGCCGGACCGGGGCCCGGCCGCGCCGACCCCGTCAGGCTCGCGGGTGGGCGAGGAAGAAGTCCCAGCTCAACCCGCTGGCGTCCGGGCCGGACGGGTCGCCGTAGAGGCTGCACGAGCAGCCGCCCGGGTAGACGTGTCCGGCGCCGTCGATCAGGTACTTCTCGATCAGCACGGTGCCGTCCGGGCCCCGGTTGACCGAGTGGGTGTAGGTGCGGCCGCCGGGAACCTGGCCGCGTTCGACCAGGCTCGGGGTGGCGGTGACGTCGCCGTCGTCGAGCCCGTCGAGGGCGAGGTCGTCGGTCTGCGCCCACTGCCCGACGATCCGGTCGGCGGTGGACGGGGCCACCACGAGGTCGGCGCTGCCCTGGAAGACCAGCACCGGTACCGGCCGGGCGCGGCTGCCCATCTCCCGCCAGGCGTCCAGCCCGGCCTGGTCGGGCGACCGGAGCTGGAGCACGTCGCACTCGTACTCGCAGCCGGCGACGCTGGCCGCGGCGGCGTACCGGTCGGGGTAGGTGACCGCCATGATGATCGACATGACGCCGCCCGCCGAGACGCCGGTGACGTACACCCGGGCGGGGTCGACGGTCCAGCGCGAGCGGACCAGGTCGGTGATGCCGGCGATGATCGACGGTTCGCCCAGGCCTCGGTGCTGGTTGATCGACAGCGGCCAGTTCCAGCACTGGGAGGGGTTGGCGAGGGTCGACTGGTCGGGAAAGACGACCAGGAAGCCGCGCTGCTCGGCCCGGGCGCTGAGCCCGGTGAGCAGGTCGAAGCCGACGTCGTTCTCGGTGCACCCGTGCAGTGCCACCAGCAGCGGCATCGGCGTGCCGGACCGGTAGGTGGAGGGCACGTAGCCGTGGTAGTCGCGGGTGCCGGCGAGGTTGGTGTAGGTGCCGTGGAACCAGGTGCCGGTGGCCGCCCGGGCGGGCGCGGCCGGGGCGCCGAGCAGGGCGAGCAGGACGCTGAGGGCGGTGGCGACGAGGCGGCGGGTCCGCCGGGGGCGGCGCCGCGCGGGGACGGGTTCGGGCATGACCGGTGCTCCTCTGGCGGTGGTGGTGGCTACCGATCGATCGGTTGGAAATAGTGGTGCTGGTCACTATCCGCGCGCCGGACTAGGGTGTCAACCAATCGTTTGATTGGCCGAGTCGAGGAGCGCCGGTGACGCAGACGTCGTGGGATCCCCGCCGGCTCACCGCCGTCGCGGTCGAGCTGCCCGAGGGGGTCACCCCGCCGGGCACCCGGGGGCGGATCCTGCACGCGGCGCTCAAGCTCTTCGCCGAGTACGGCTTCCACGGCGCCTCGATCCGCGACATCGCCCGCGAGGTCGGCGTCAACTCGGCCACCCTCTACGCCCACTACCCGGCAAAGGAGCACGTGCTGGCCGAGCTGATCCGGCTCGGCCACGAGGAGCTGCGCCGCCGCGTGGTCGAGGCGGCCGAGGCGGCCGGTGACGACCCGGCCCAGCAGCTCGCCGCGCTGGTCCGGGCCCAGGTCCTGGTGCACACCGACTACCCGCTGCTCGCCCTGGTCGCCAACCACGAGCTGCACGCCCTCTCCCCCGAGCGCGCCGCGCCCGCCCTGGCCCTGCGCGAGGAGGCGCGGCAACTCCTGCTGGCCGTGCTGGAGCGCGGGTCGGCCGCGGGCGCGTTCGACGTCGCCGACGTGCCGCTGACCGGCATCGCCGTCGGCAGCCTCGGCATGCGGGTGGCCAACTGGTTCGGCCCCGACCAGCCGTACACCCGTGAGCAGGTCGCCGACGCCTTCGTCGGTTTCGCCCTGCGCCTGGTCGGCAGTCCGCTCCCCCGCGGCTGACCGGCACCCCCTCAGGAAAGGTTGATCCCATGGAACAGGTGAAGGTCGAGGTGCCCGACGGCACCCTCACCGCCCTCCGCTTCGGCACCGGCCCGCGGATCGCGGTCGCCGCGCACGGCATCACCGCCTCCGGCATGGCGTACCGGGCCGTCGGCCGCCAGCTGCCGCCGGGCTGGAGCCTGATCGCGCTCGACCTGCGCGGGCGGGGCGGCAGCGCCGAACTGCCCGGCCCGTACGGGATGTCGCGGCACGCCGAGGACATCTGCGCGGCCGCCGCGCAGTTCGGCCAGGGCCGGCCGGTCGCGCTGGTCGGGCAGTCCATGGGGGCGTACGCGGCCCTGCGCGCCGCCGCCCGCCGGCCCGAGCTGTTCACCCGGCTGGTGCTGGTGGACGGCGGCCTGCCACTGCCGGTGCCGGCCGGGGCGGACCCGGACGCGGTGCTCGCGGCCACCCTCGGCCCGGCCCTCGCCCGGCTCAGCGAGACCTACCCCTCGGTGGACGCGTACGTCGACTTCTTCCGCGCCCACCCGGCCCTGGCCGCCGAGTGGAGCGACGACCTGACCGAGTACGTGCGGTACGACGCGACCGGGCCGGACGGCGCGATCCGCACCCGGGTCAACGCCGAGGCGGTCCGGGCAGACGGCCGCGACCTGCTGGTCGAGGCCGAGTCGTTCGGGGCAGACCTGCGCGCGCTGACCGTCCCGGCGGTGCTGCTGTACGCCCCGCGCGGGATGTTCGGCCAGGAGCCCGGGCTACTGCCCGAGCCGCTGGTGGCGCACTGGCGGGAGCAGGCGCCGCACCTGGCGACCGAACTGGTCGACGCCAACCACTACACGATCCTGATGACCGACGGCCCGGCCGCGGCCATCGTGCGGCAGCTGACCGCCGAGTGAAGGAGCCGGAGATGACCAACCTCGCCTCGATCCTGGTCACCACCGCGGCGCGTACCCCCGACGGGGCGGCGCTGCGGCTGGGCGACCGGACGGTCCGCTACGCCGAACTGGACGACGCCTCGGCCCGCCTCGCCGGCTACCTGCGGGCGTGCGGCGTGGCGCCCGGCGACCGGGTGGCGCTGATGCTGCCCAACGTGCCGGAGTTCGCCGTCGGCTACTACGGCATCCTGCGCGCGGGAGCGGTGGTGGTGCCGATGAACCCGCTGCTCAAGCCGCGCGAGGTCGACTACTACCTGGCGGACTCCGGGGCGCGCGGCATCCTCGCCTGGCACACCACCGAGCAGGCCGGGGTGGACCGGTCCGACGGCGTGAGCCTGGTGGTGGACTCCGCGACGTTCGCCGCGACGCTGGCCGCCCACGAGCCGGTCAGCGGGGTCGTCGAGCGGGACGGCACGGACACCGCGGTGATCCTCTACACCTCCGGCACCACGGGGCAGCCGAAGGGCGCCGAGCTGACCCACGACAACCTGCGCCGCAACGTCGAGGTCAGCAACGCCACCCTGTTCGGGCTGGGTGCCGACGACGTGGTGTTCGGCGCGCTGCCGCTGTTCCACTCGTTCGGCCAGACCGTCGCGCTGAACTGCGCGGTCGCCGCCGGCGCGACGCTCACCCTGCTGCCCCGCTTCGACGCCGCCCAGGCGCTGGAGATCCTGGTCCGCGACCGGGCCACCCTCTTCGCCGGCGTGCCGACCATGTACGCGGCGCTGCTCGCCGCGGCCGGCGACGACCAGCCCGACCTGTCCGCCCTGCGTACCTGCGTCTCCGGCGGAGCGGCGCTGCCGGTGGAGTTGCTGCGCCGCTTCGAGGAGAAGTTCGGCTGCGTGATCCTGGAGGGCTACGGCCTCTCCGAGACCTCGCCGGTCGCCTCGTTCAACCACCCGGACCGGCCGCGCAAGCCGGGCACCATCGGCACCCCGATCGACGGGGTGGAGATGGACGTACGCACCGCCGACGGCGACCCGGCCGCGACCGACGAGGTCGGGGAGATCGTCATCCGCGGGCACAACGTCATGAAGGGCTACTGGCGGCGGCCGGAGGCGACCGCCGAGGCGATCGTCGACGGCTGGTTCCGCACCGGCGACCTGGGCGCCCGGGACGCCGACGGCTACTACCGGATTGTCGACCGGACCAAGGACCTGGTGATCCGGGGCGGCTTCAACGTCTACCCGCGTGAGGTCGAGGAGGTGCTCTACGAGCACCCGGCCGTCGCCGAGGCGGCGGTGCTGGGCATGCCGCACCCGACGCTCGGCGAGGAGGTGGTGGCCGTGGTGGCGCTGCGTCCCGGGGCCGACGCCGACCCGGCGGAGCTGCGGGAGCACGTGAAGGGGCAGCTCGCGGCGTACAAGTACCCGCGTCAGGTGTGGATCGTGCCGGCCCTGCCGAAGGGGCCCACCGGCAAGATCCTCAAGCGGTCCATCACCGTCCCGCCGCCCGCCGCCGGCTGACCCTGCCCCGGCCGGTACGCGCCGCTCAGGCGGCGAGCGCCGCGTACCGGCCGGCGCGGTCGAGCAGGCTCTCGTGGGTGCCGGACTCGACGATCCGACCGTGGTCCAGGACGGCGATCTGGTCGGCGTCGCGGACGGTGGAGAGCCGATGCGCGATGGTCACCACGGTCCGGCCCCGGGCCAGCTCGTCGAAGGCGCGCTGCACCGCGCGTTCGGTCTCGGTGTCCAGCGCGCTGGTCGCCTCGTCCAGCACCAGGATCCGCGGGTCGCGCAGCAGGGTGCGGGCGATCGCGAGGCGCTGCTTCTCCCCGCCGGAGAACCGGTGGCCGCGGGAGCCGACCATCGTGTCGTACCCGGCGGGCAGCGCGGCGATCAGGTGGTGGATCTGCGCGGCGCGCGCGGCGGCCTCGATCTCGGCGTCGGTGGCGTCCGGCTTCGCATACCGGAGGTTCTCCCGCACGGTGGCGTGCAGCAGGTAGGTCTCCTGGCCGACCACGCCGACGACGGCGGTCAGGTCGGCGAGGCGCAGGTCGCGCAGGTCGACCCCGTCGATGGTGATCCGGCCGGCGTCCGGGTCGTGCAGCCGGCTGATCAGGGCCGCGAGGGTGCTCTTGCCGGAACCGGTCTCGCCGACCAGGGCCAGGCTGGTGCCGGCCGGGACGTCCAGGTTGATCCCGGCCACCGCGGCGGTGTCGCTGCCCGGGTAGCTGAAGGTGACGTCCTCGAAGCGCAGGTGGCCGTGGACCCGCGCGGGTTCGAGGGGCACCGGCCGGGCCGGGTCGGCCACCTCGACGGGCAGGTCGAGGTATTCGAAGATCCGGGCGAACAGGGCCAGCGAGGCGGTCAGCGAGACGCCCACGTTGAGCAGGCCCATGAGCGGCCGGAACAGGCTGCCCTGCAGGGCGGTGAAGGCGACCAGGGTGCCGATGGTCAGCGTGCCGGCGGTGCCGGGCAGGCCGGCCCCGAGGTAGATGACGGCGGGGATGGCCGCGAAGATTACCGTCATCGAGGCCATCCGCCAGCGGCCGGCCAGCTCGGAGCGGAGCTCCAGGTCGACCAGGCGGGCCGAGGAGGCGGTGAACCGGTCGACCAGCGCGGCCCCGGCGCCCAGGGTCTTGGCGAGCTGCACGCCGCTGATCGACAGGCCCTCCTCGATGGTGACGTTGAGGTCGGCCAGTTCCCGCTGGCGCTGGTTGGTGATCTCCCGGCGCAGCCGGGCGACCCGGCGGGTCAGCCAGATGGCCGGCGGCAGCACGACCACCGACACGAGGGAGAGCCGCCAGCTCAGGGCCACCATGGCGATCGCGGTGGCGACCACGGTGGTGAGGTTGGCGGCGATCGAGGTGGCGGTGGAGGTGACCACGGTCTGCATGCCGCCGATGTCGTTGGTGATCCGCGACTGCACCTCGCCGGTGCGGGTGCGCACGAAGAAGCCGATCGACTGCCGCTGCAGGTGGGTGAAGACGTCGGTGCGCAGCCGGTGCATGACCTCCTGGCCGACCCGGGTGGAGATCCAGGTCTGGACCACGCCGAGCACGGCGGTGACCGCGGCCACCGCCACCATGCCCGCGACCAGCCAGGCCAGCAGGGTCAGGTCGCGCTCCGGCAGGGCCCGGTCGATCACGGTACGGAGCAGGAACGGCGACGCCATCGCGAGCACCGACGACGCCACGATGATCGCCACCACCACGGCGAGCGGGCTGCGGTGGGCGGCGAAGAGGCCGCCGACCCGGCGCAGCGGGACCCGGCGGGCCTGCGCTTTCTCGGCGGGGGTGACAGTGCGCTGGCCGCCGCCGCGGCCGTCTCGGAATCCGTCCAAGGGAGCCCTCTTTCGTCGGGGGATATTGCTGAGGTTACCTCATCATGAGGTAGCAACAGCACATGCTGCTACCGTATTCCGGTGAGCGACAGCGACGAGGAGAGCCTCGCCGAGACCTTCTGGGCGGTGGCCCGGCGGCTGCGCCACCAGGCCAAGCGCACCCTCGAACCGTGGGAGATCAACCCGGGGCACGCCCGGGCGCTCGCGGTGCTGCTGCGGCACGGCCCGCTGCGGCTCAGCGCGCTGGCCGACCACCTGCACATCGCACCCCGGTCGGCCACCGAGGTGGTCGACGGCCTGGAGGAGCGGGGGCTGGTCGAGCGACGGCCCGATCCCGCCGACCGGCGGGCCACCCTCGTCGCGCCGACGGGCGAGGGCAGCCGGGTCGGCGAGGCCATCCGCGCCGCCCGGGCCGCCGAGGCGGACCGCTTCTTCGGTGACCTCGACCCGGCGGACCGGGCCGAGCTGGCCCGGATCCTGCGCCGCCTGCGCGACGACTGACCGGCGACGGCCGCGGCCTACCGCAGGCCGGCGGCGATGGCGTCGACGAGCAGCGCGCCGAGGGTGCGCGCCAGGGTGGCCCGGGCGGCCTCGACGTCGAGCCCCATTGCGTCGCGCATCATCGCCCAGGCCGCCCAGGTGCTGGTCACCGTCAGGGCGTCCAGCAGTTGGTCGCGCCCCTCCCCCGCGTGGGCCAGCTCCTGGTCGAACACCTGCTCGATCTCCCGCCGGACCCGGAGGATCGCCGCCTCGCGATTGCGCCGCAGCTGCGGGGAGAAGGGCTCCCGCAGCGCCGAGGCGCGGGCCGAGGGCGCCAGCACCTCCAGCATCCGGGCGCGCTGGTCGCAGAACTCCGCGATCCGCCGGGTGAGCGGCAACTCGGGTGGGATCGGCCGCCAGAGCGCGTCCAGTCGCTCGCCGATCCGCTGCCCGGTCGCGGCGAACAGGGTCTCCATGTCCTTGAAGTTGGTCCACAGGGTACGCAGGGACACCCCGGCTCGTTCGGCGATCCGCTCGCCGGTGGGCCGGAGGTCACCCTCGTCGATCAGCGCCAGGTGCGCCTCGACGATGGCGACCCGGGTGCGCTCGGCCCGCGCCGCCCGGCCGTCCACCCGCGCCGGCGCCTCGGTGTCCACCTCGATCACGGAACGGCCCCCTGTGCGTCGGTCCCGAGACATGAACTCTACGTACGCGAGACGGGTGACCACGCGCCCGGGCGGCCGCCAGCGGGGTGACGGCCGCCCGGCGGATCCGTGGTCAGGTCGCCGGGATCGCGTCCGCCGGCGGGGTCGTCGGCGGCTCGGTGAACTCGGTGACCGCGCCGTCACCGTCGTCGGTGGTGTAGGTCGGGCCGAAGTACGTCTGCGCGCCGTTCTCGACCTTGCTCAGCCGCGCCCCGCTGTAGCCGGCGTGCACGTCGCTGCCGTACCGGAACGGGGTCAGGCCGGGCCCGCGAAAGCCGCCCTTCTCCACCGCGTCAACCAGCTTCTCCCGAGTCAGGTCCTTGCCGGCCGCGAGCAGCGCCTGCACGAAGGTGTACGCCATCGAGTAGCCGTAGACCGCGTTGCCGTCGAGCGGGTTGGCCGAGTTGTACCGCTGGTGGATCTTGGTGAACTCCTGGATCCACGGGTTGGCCGTGTCACCTGCCATCGGCAGGTAGTTGTCGGCGATCATGCCCTCGAGAATCACCTTCTTGTCCCCGAGCTGGTTGCTCAGCGTGGTGTAGTCAGCGCCCACGTTGGACACCACCCACTGCGCCCGGAACCCCTGCCCGGCCGCCTGCCCCATGGCGAGTGCGGTGAAGCCGGGAATGCTCGCCGAGATCACCACCTGGCACCCGGCCGCCTTGAGTGCCCCGATCGCCGGCCCGACCTGCGTGTTGGTGGTGGTGTACGTCTGCTTCGCGGCCACCGGCCCGAGGATCTTCTCCACCCCGGCCAGTGAGTCCCGGCCGAAGTCGTCGTTCTGCCCGAAGTGGCAGACCTTGCGGTCGGGGAACTGCTGCTTCACGAAGGTGGCGAGGATCTTGCCCTCGACCGTGTAGTCGGGCTGCCAGCCGAAGGTGGTCGGGTACTTGTCCGGCTGGTTCCAGTTGCGGCTGCCGGACGAGACGAACAGATCCGGCACCTTCTGCGCCTTGACGAACTCCAGCACGTTGGTGTGGGTCGGGGTGCCCAGCCCGCCGAGGAGGGCGAAGACCTTGTCGTCGAGCACCAGCTTGCGGACCACGTTCTCGGTGTTGGCGGGGTTGTAGCCGTCGTCCATCACCTTGTAGACGATCTTCCGGCCGTTCACCCCGCCCTTGCTGTTGACGTGCTCGAAGTACGCCTTCGTGGCGGCGGAGATCTTCGAGTAGCCGGGCGCGGCGGGGCCGGTGAGCGGCTGGTGGGTGCCGATGACGACCTCGGCGTCACTGACGCCGGGGACGTTCTCGGCCGCCTGCTGCTCGTCGTTGGCGCAGGCCGCGGCGCCGATCAGCAGCGTGAGGCCGGCGGCGGCCGCGAGCACGCGGCGGGCGGTGGGATGCATGATTCTCCAATCCGGTACGGCGGGGCGAACGGGCGGGTGGAACCGGGGTGGGTCAACGGCTCGGCGCCCGCCGGCGGGGCCGGAGCCGGCCGGCGAGGGCACGGACGGCGCCCTGGAGGCCGCCCGGGGCGACGAGCATGACGACGATGAGGATCAGGCCGAACACGGCCAGGGCGAGGTTGCCCTCCAGCCGTTGGGCCAGGCCCGGCGGCAGGGTGAAGGTCTCGGTGAGCAGGCTGGGCAGGTCCTGGAGCGCCACCAGCAGGACCGCCCCCCAGACCGCGCCGGCGAGGCTGCCCAGGCCGCCGATCACGATCGCCATCAGCAGGAACAGCGACAGCTCCAGGGCGAACTTGCCCGGGGCCACGGTGGCGGTGAGCACCGCGTACACGCCACCGCCCAGGCCGGCGCAGCCGGCGCTGACCACGAACGCGAGCACCTGGGTGCGGGCCACGTGGATGCCGGCGAGCCGGGCGGCCACCTCGTCGTCCCGGACCGCGCGCAGCGACCGGCCGAACCGGCTGCGCACCAGGTTGGCCATCAGCAGCACCGTCACCAGCGCGGCGAGCAGCGCGATCCAGGCCAGCCACCGTTCCGGCTGGAAGTACGCGCCGAGGAACGCCGGTGGTGTCTCAGCGGGGAAACGCAACCCCTGCTCGCCGTTGAACACCCCGGTGAAGATCGTGGTGAGCGCCGGCACCAGCGTCGCCACGGCGAGGGTCACGCCGGCCAGGTACGGCCCGCGCAGCCGGGCCGCGGCCAGCCCGATCACCAGCCCGCCCAGCGCGGTCACCGCGACGGCGGTCAGCAGCGACAACGGCAGGACCCAGCGGCCGGGTCCGGCCGGCCCGTCGAAACCCCGCTGCACCAGGGCCACCGTGTACGCGCCGGTCGCCATCAGCGCCCCGTGCCCGAGGGAGAGCTGGCCGTTGAGCCCGACCAGCACGGTGTAGCCGGCGGTGACACAGAGGAACGCGCAGACCCGGGCCACCTGCAGGTTCTGGTACGGCGGCAGCTGGTTGGTGACCAGCACGACCAGGGTGCCGGCGAGCACCGCGCGGACCAGGTGACGCAGCAGGATGGAGCCACCCGTCCCGGCGGCGCCGGGCGGTCCGGGCAGCAGCCGGCGCAGCGCCGCGGCACCGGCGGGCCGGCCGTCCACGGCGGAGGTGTCGGAGCGGGTGGCGGTCATACATGCCTCGCCTTCACGCTGGAGAAGAGTCCGCCGGGCCGGACCAGCAGGACCGCCAGCAGCAGGACGAGGATGGCCAGCGGCGTGGTGTCCGGGCCGAGATAGCCGGTGACGTACGACAGGATCAGGCCGACCAGCAAACCGCCGACCACCGCCCCGACCGGGCTGTCCAGGCCGCCGACCACGGCGGCGGTGAACGCGACGACGAAGACCAGGTCCATCGCGTGCGGGTGCAGCCCCAGCCCGGTCGGGACGACCAGCATGCCGGCGAGGGCACCGACCGCGGCGGCCAGCGCCCAGCCCAGCGTGAGCATCCGGCCGACGTCGACGCCGAGCAGCCGGGACACCTCGGGCGCGAACGCGGACGCCCGCATCCGCAGGCCGATCGGCGTGCGGGTGAACAGCAGCGCCAGCAGCACCACCACCGCCAGCACCGCGCCGAGCACCCACAGGTCGTACGGGGCGAGCGTCGCGATCCCCCCGACGGTGAGCGCGTCGGTGTCGAAGGGCGCGGCCGCCGGCCGGTAGTTGTTGCCGAAGACCATGCCGAGCACCGCCTGGATGAGCAGCACCAGGCCGAGCGCGACGATCACCTCGTTGAGCGGGTTGGCGTGCCCCACGAAACGCATCAGCACCCGTTCCACCAGCGCGCCGAGGGCCAGGCCGGCCAGGACGGCGGCGCCCAGGCCCAGCCAGTACGACCCGGTGGCGGCGGCCACCGCGTAGCCGACGTAGGCGGTGGCCACGGCCATCGCCCCCTGGGCGAAGTTGACCAGCCGGGCGGCCCGCCAGATGAGCACCAGGGCGAGGGCGAACGCCGCGTAGACGGCCCCGGTGGACAGTCCGTCGAAGGTGAGGAAAATGAACCGGTCCAACCGCGGATCCTTCCTGCGAGGCGGGCCGTCAGAACCCGAGGTAGGCGTGCCGGAGCTGGTCGTCGTCGCGCAGCTGGGCCGCCGGGGTGGCGGTGACCACCCGGCCCAGTGACATCACCACCCCCTGGTCGGCGACCGACAGGGCGCTGCGGACGTTCTGCTCGACGAGCAGCACGGTCAGCCCGCTGCCGTCGCTGAGCTGCCGCAGCAGCGCCATGATCTGCGCGGCGACCTTGGGGGCGAGGCCGAGCGACGGCTCGTCGAGCAGCAGCAGCCGGGGCCGGGCGATCAGCGCCCGGCCGAGGGCGAGCATCTGCCGCTCCCCGCCGGAGAGCTGGTGCCCGGCGTGCCGCCGCCGCCGCGCCAAGGCCGGGAGGAGCTGGTAGACCTCGTCCTGGGCCCGTCGGGCGTCGGCCCGGTCGCGCCGCCAGAGCCCGCCGAGGCGCAGGTTCTCCTCCACGGTCAACTCGGCCACCACGCCCCGTCCCTCGGGTACGTGGGCCAGACCGCGCCGGACCCGGCGTTCGACGCGCACGTCGCGCAGGTCGGCGCCGTCGAAGCGGATCCGGCCGCCGGTGGGCCGGAGCAGGCCGGACAGGGTACGCAGCAGGGTGGTCTTCCCGGCGCCGTTGGCGCCCAGCACGGCGGCGATGGTGCCGGCGGGCACCTGGAAGGTCACGTCCCGCAGCACCGGCACCGGGCCGTAGCCGGCGCTGACCGCGTCCACCTCCAGAATGGCGCTCACGACCCGGCCCCCGCCGGCTCGGCCGGCACGTCGGCGCCGAGGTACGCCTCGGTCACCAGCGGGTCGTCGCGCACCTGTTCCGGGGCGCCGGCGGCGATGACCCGGCCGAAGTCGAGCACCACGATCTCGTGGCAGACGGACATGACCAGGTCCATGTGGTGCTCGACGAGCAGCACCGAGCAGGCGCCGCCGGCCCGCTCGGGCAGCGTCCTGACCAGCTCGCCCAGCTCGGCGACGTCGTCGGCGCCCAGCCCGCCGGCCGGCTCGTCGAGAAGGAGCAGGCGGGGCCGGGCGATCAGGGCGCGGGCCAGGGCGACCCGCTTGCGCACCGCGTACGGGAGGGTGGCCGGGGCCGCGGTGGCGTGCTGCCCCACGCCCAGCTCGGCGAGGAGGTCGAGGGCCTGCCCGCGGAGCCGCCGCTCGTCGCGGTCACTGCGGGGCAGGCCGAACAGGGCTGCGGCGAAGCCCGCCCGAGCGGTGTGGGTCGCGCCGGCCATCACGTTCTCCAGCACGGTGAGGCCGGGGAAGAGGCCGACCCCCTGCAGCGTACGCGTGATGCCGAGGCGGGTCAGCCGGTGCGGGCGCGGCCGGAACGGCTGGCCGTCCACAGTGAGCGAGCCGCCCGTCGTGGCGACGAAGCCGCAGACCACGTTGAACAGGGTGGTCTTGCCGGAGCCGTTGGGGCCGATCACGCCGAGGATCCGGCCGGGCGGGACCCGCAGCGAGACGTCGTCGAGGGCGACCAGCCCGCCGAACCGCACCCCGACGTGGTGCAGCGCCAGGTCGATGCCCTCTGCGGGAGTCGGTGGTGGGCTCATCTTCACCTCGGAAAAGACGCGGCGTCGGGGGTGCGCGGTGCGGCTCGGGCGAAGCATGGGGCGGTTATTACACCGGGAGTGTACTTTTCCAGCAGAGTTCGTCAATGCCTTCGTTACGGCCCTGTAACACCGCAGGTCCAGGGAGGACTTCTCACCTCGAGCCGGCGGGGGTCACCGCCTCCGCGACGGCGGCTGTTGCACTCGCTGTGCAGGGTGTTCGGCGGGCGACCGGAGCCTCGGCGCTACCTGGCCTGGGCACCGCGCAGGTCGTCCTCGATCCGCGGCCACCGTCAACCGCACCGGACCGCCGGATCAGCCGGCGGCGGGGGCGGGGGCGGGCACGGTCAGCACCCGGCCGGTGCGCGGCCCGCCGGACAGCGCCGCCGCGCTCCACTCCGTCGCGACCAGGAACAGGGTGCGGCCGTCCGGGCCCCCCAGAGCGCAGGCGAAGCAACCGCGGTCCAGGTCGATCCGGTCGAGCAGCCGGCCGCCCTCGGCGACCCGGACCGCGCACCGGTTCGGCACGTCGCCGTACCAGACGGCACCGTCGGCGTCGAGGCAGATGCCGTCCGGCGCGGAGTCCGGCACGGCCGCCCAGACCCGCCGCCCGGCGAGCGAGCCGTCGGCGGTGACGTCGTACGCGCTGAGCCGGGAGGCGTACGACTCGGCGACGATCAGCGTGCGCCCGTCGGGGGTGAGCGCCATCCCGTTGGGGAACGCGAGGTCGTCGGCGACCGTCCGGGCCGCCCCGTCCGGCGTGACCAGGGCGATCGCGCCGGGCGCGTACTCCCCGCCGGGGAAGTCGAACCCGATCGTGTTCACGTACGCGTTGCCCCGGGCGTCCGTGACGACCTCGTTCCATGGCTGCGGGACCAGCGCGGCCAGGTCGGCGTACGGGTGCAGGGTGTCGTCGGGCTCCCGGCGCAGTAACCGGCCGGCGCGCCCGGCGACCACCAGGAGCCGCCCGTCGGGCAGCCAGTCGAGGCTGATCGGCAGCCCGTCGACCCGGGCCGCCACCTCGCTCCGGCCGGCGTGGTCGACGGTCAGCACCTCCCCCGCGCCCCAGTCAGCGAGCCAGAGCCGCCCGTCGTGCCAGCGGGGCGACTCCCCGAACGCCAGTCCCTCCAACAGGAGGCGTGGTCCGCTCATCCGGCACTCTCCAGCAGGTCCCGGGCGCGGGACAGGAACGCCCGCTCGGCCGCGTTGTCGGTGTGGTCGATCGCCGCCTGGTACGCGCGGGCGGCCTCGGCGGCCCGGCCCAGCCGGCGCAGCAGGTCCGCGCGGACCGCGTAAAAGACGTGGTAGCCGCCCAGGTCGAGCCGGTCGACCTCGGCCAGCGCGGCGGCGGGCCCCTGCACCTCGGCCAACGCGACCGCCCGGTTCAACGCCACCACCGGCCCGGGGGCGCACGCGGTGAGCTGGTCGTACAGGGCGAGCACCTGGACCCAGTCGGTGTCGGCGGCGGTCGCCGCGTCGCTGTGCACCGCGTTGATCGCGGCCTGGATCTGGTACGGGCCGGGCCGGTCGCGCCGCAGGCAGCGGCGCACCAGCGCCTGGCCCTCGGCGACCAGCGCGCGGTCCCAGCGGTCGCGGTCCTGGTCGGCGAGCGACACCAGGGTGCCGTCGGGCGCGACCCGCGCCGGTCGGCGCGCCTCGGTGAGCAGCATCAGCGCGAGCAGGCCGAGCACCTCCGGCTCGTCCGGCATCAGCTCCGCGAGCAGCCGGCCCAGCCGGATGGCCTCGGCGCACAGCTCGTCGCGGACCAGCCGCTCCCCGGAGCTGGCGGTGTGCCCCTCGGTGAAGATCAGGTAGAGCACGGCGAGCACGGCCCGGAGCCGGTCGGGCAGATCGGCGTCGCGCGGCACCCGGTACGGGATCCGGGCGTCGCGGATCTTGGCCTTGGCCCGGACCAGGCGCTGCGCCATGGTCGGCTCGGGCACCAGGAAGGCCCGGGCGATCTCGGCGGTGCTCAGGCCGCCGAGCAGCCGCAGGGTCAGCGCCACCCGGGCGGCGGTGCCGAGCGCCGGGTGGCAGCAGGTGAAGATCAGGCGGAGCCGGTCGTCGCGCACGGGACCCTCCTCGGCCGCCGGGTCGGGGGCGTACAGGAGGGCGGCCTGCGCGTGCCGGTCGGCCCGGGAGGCCTCCCGGCGCAGCCGGTCGATCGCCCGGTTCCGGGCGGTGGTGATGATCCAGCCGGCGGGGCTGGGCGGCGGACCGGCGGCGGCCCACCGGTGCACGGCCGTGGCGAACGCCTCCTGGACCGCCTCCTCGGCGAGGTCGATGTCGCCGAGGACGCGGACCAGAACGGCGACCGCCCGGCCGTACTCCGCCCGGAAGACCCGTTCGACGTCGGTGGGTTCCGTCATGCCTCGCCCTGGAACGGGCGCACCTCGATCGGCAGGGTGGTGGCCAGGGCGTACCGGCGGCCCCATTCCAGGGCGGCGTCGAGGTCGGGTGCGGTGATGATGGTGAAGCCGCCCAGGTACTCCTTCCCCTCCACGTACGGCCCGTCGGTGACCAGAACCTCGTCACCCTTCGGGCGCAGCACGGTCGCGGTCTCCGGCGCGTGCAGCCCGTTGCCGAAGACCCAGTTGCCGGACTCCTTCAGCTCGCGGCCGATGGCGTCGACCTCCCGCATCACCCCGGCCAGGAACTCCGGGTCCGGCATTCCCGCGCCGGCCGGCTGGTACATGCTGATCAGATACTGCTTCACGCGGTCCTCCTCGTCCGGCGGGCCGGCCTCGTGCCGCCCCCTCCACCCTCCACACGAACGGGCAGGGCCGGTATCGACACGCCGGCCGGAGCACATCGCGCCAGTCTCCATTCAAAGAAAATCTTCCATACATCTATTGCAAGATTTCTCCGTAGTGTGACGTAATACTGACAGTTCCTTTCGTCAGACTCCCGCCGTCGGAAGGCGGCAACCCCCAGGGAGGAAACATGCACCGTCCCCTGCGATCGGCGCTGCGTACGGCCGCCGCCGCCCTACTCGCCACGGTCACCCTGACCGCCTCGGTCACCCTCGGCGCCACGCCCGCCAGCGCCGCCCCCGCCGGGCTGCCCGGCATGGACGTCTCCAGCTACCAGGGCAACGTGAACTGGTCCGCCGCCTGGAACAACGGCGCCCGCTTCGCGTACATCAAGGCCACCGAGGGCACGTACTACACCAACCCGTACTTCGCCCAGCAGTACAACGGCTCCTACAACGTCGGCATGATCCGCGGGTCGTACCACTTCGCCCGGCCGGACACCACGAGCGGCGCCACCCAGGCCAACTACTTCGTCGACCACGGGGGCGGCTGGTCCAAGGACGGCAAGACCCTGCCGGGCGCGCTCGACATCGAGTACAACCCGTACGGCTCGACCTGCTACGGCCTGAGCCAGTCCTCGATGCGCAGCTGGATCGCCTCGTTCGTCAACCAGTACTACGCGCGCACCGGCCGGTGGGCCACCATCTACACCACCACCGACTGGTGGACCACCTGCACCGGCAACACCTCGCAGTTCGCCTCGAACAACCCGCTCTGGATCGCGCGCTACTCCAGCACCGTCGGCACCCTGCCGGCCGGCTGGGGCACGTACTCCTTCTGGCAGTGGGCCTCCTCCGGCACCTTCCCCGGCGACCAGGACGTCTGGAACGGCACCCTGGACCGACTCAAGGTGCTGGCCTGCAACGGACCCTGCTGACCCGCACGCCGGTGGCGGGCGCGATCGCCCGCCACCGGCGGTGTCCGTCCCCGAGAAGGAGGCCCCGATGTCCGTTCCCGTTTCCCGGCGGGCCGTGCTGCGCGGCGCGGTCCTGCTCGGCACCGCCGCCGGCGCCACCGCGCTCACCCAGTTCGGCGGCGACCGGGACGCCCGGGCCGTCGCCGGCGCGGTCGACCAGCCCACCATCGCCAACTGCGCCACCTGGGGCGCGCGCCCGCCGTCGTCGGCGGTGAGCATCGTGCAGAGCCGCCCCAACAAGATCATCATTCATCACACGGCGTTCCCGAACTCCACCGACTACAGCCTGGCGCACGCCTACCAGAACTCCCGGGACATCCAGAACCTGCACATGGACACCAACGGCTGGATCGACTCCGGGCAGCACTTCACCAACAGCCGTGGCGGCTACCTCACTGAGGGCCGGCACGGCAGCCTGTACGCCCTGCTGCACGGGCAGACCATGGTGCAGGGCGCGCACTGCGTCGGACAGAACAGCCAGGCAATCGGCATCGAGAACGAGGGCACGTACCTCGACGTGCAGCCGCCGCAGGCGCTCTGGGACAGCCTGATCTGGTTCTGCGCGTTCACCTGCCAGCAGTACGGCATCCCGTCGACCGAGATCTACGGGCACATGGACTTCAACTCCACCCAGTGCCCCGGGCTGCTGCACGACCGGCTGCCGGAGCTGCGCAGCGCCGTCGCCGCCCGCCTCGGCGGCTGACCGCCCCCAGCGGGCCCGCCCGCCGGCTCCAAGATCGTACTGAAAACTGGACGTAGTGGCCTCGTTGCCGGCCGATGCCACTACCTCCAGGACCGAGCGTGACCGCCGAACGAGAACCGGCGGATGGCCGGAAACCGGCCCGGCGGGCGGCGGCGGTGGCGCAGCCTGGGACCGTGGCGGAGCGGCGGACGGCGGGCGGCGGCCCGGACCCACGCGCGCCGCTGCCCGAGCTGTACGCCGCGCTCGGCTCCGGTCCGGACGGCCTGGCCACCGAGGAGGCCCGCCGCCGGCTGGCCACGTACGGGCCGAACGAGCTGCGCCGGCAGCGGCGGCGCGGTTGGTGGCGGGAGCTGGCCCGGCAGGTCGTGCACCCGCTGGCGCTGCTGCTCTGGGTGGCCGCCGCGCTGGCCTGGGTGGCCGGCACCCCCGTGCTGGCCGGGGCGATCCTGGTGGTGATCGCGCTGAACGCGCTCTTCGCCTCGGTGCAGGAACGCCAGGCCGAACGGGCGGTCGAGGCGCTCACCCGCTACCTGCCCCGGCACGCCCGGGTCCGCCGGGACGGGCGCTGGCAGGAGATCCCGGCGGCCGAGCTGGTGCCCGGGGACGTCCTGGCCGTCGCCGAGGGCGACCGGATCTCCGCCGACGCCCGGCTCATCGACGGGTCGGTGGAGGTCGATCTGTCGGCGCTGACCGGCGAGTCCCTGCCGGTCTTCCGCGCGGCCGACGCGCCACCGGCGGCGGGCGGCCCGACCGAGGCGGCGAACCTGGTGTTCAGCGGCACCAACTGCCTCGGCGGAGAGGCTCGGGCGCTCGTGCACGCCACCGGCATGAGGACCGAGCTGGGCCGGATCGCGGCCCTGTCCCAGCGGGTCGGCCGCGAGGAGAGCCCGCTGGAGAAGCAGGTACGCCGGGTGGCCTGGCTGATCGCCGCGGTGGCGGTCGGCGCCGGGCTGGTGTTCTTCCCGCTCGGCGTATTCGTCGCCGGCATGTCGATCTCCGACGCCTTCACCTTCGCCATCGGCCTGCTGGTCGCCAACGTGCCGGAGGGGCTGCTGCCCACCATCACCCTCGCCCTGGCCGTCGGCGTGCGCGGCCTGGCCCGGGCGGGCGCGGTGGTGAAGCGGCTCAGCGCGGTGGAGACCCTCGGCTCGACCGACGTCATCTGCACCGACAAGACCGGAACGCTGACCGAGAACCGGATGCGGGTGGGCGCCGTCCGGGCCGCCGACACGCTGCGCGACCCGGCGCCCGGACCCGGCGAGCGGCCCGACCCGGCGCTGCGCGCGCTCGCGGTCGCCGTGGCGGCGTGCAACAACGCCGACGCCGACAGCGGCGACCCGACCGAGGTGGCCCCGTTGCGCCTCGCCGCCGACCTCGGCGTCACCGATACGGGCCACCCCGGGCGGCGGGCCCAGTTCCCGTTCGACCCGAAGCTGCGGCTGATGTCCACGGTCGACGAGCGCGACGGCCGGTTGTGGCTGCACACCAAGGGCGCGCCCGAGGAGGTGCTGGCCCGCTGCACCCGGGTGCTCGGCGCGGACGGCGCGGACCGGCCGCTGGACGAGGCGTACCGGACGGAGCTGACCGCGGCGGTGACCGCGCAGGCCGGACAGGGCCGGCGGGTGCTCGGGGTGGCGCGGCGCCCGCTGGACGCGGTGCCGGCGCGGCGCGCGGAGGCCGAACGGGACCTCGCCTTCCTCGGCTTCGTCGCGATGGTCGACCCGCCCCGCCCGGAGGTGCCCGAGGCGGTGGCCCGCTGCCACACCGCGGGCATCCGGATCATCATGGTCACCGGTGACCACGGGCTGACCGCCGCGGCGATCGCCCGGCAGGTCGGCATCGTGCGCGGCGAGCCGACCGTGGTGACCGGCGTGCAGCTCGACGCGATGACGCCGGACCGGCTGCGGGACCTGCTGGGTCAGCGGCGGGAGGTGGTCTTCGCGCGGGTGTCGCCGGAGGCGAAGCTGCACATCGCCGAGGCGTTGCGGGCCAACCACGAGGTGGTCGCGATGACCGGCGACGGGGTGAACGACGCGCCGGCGCTGCGCCGGGCGGACATCGGGGTGGCGATGGGCCGGACCGGCACCGACGTGACCCGCGAGGCCGCCACCATGGTGCTCACCGACGACAACTTCGCCACCATCGTGGCGGCGGTGGCCGCCGGCCGCCGGGTCTACGACAACGTCCGCAAGTTCATCCTCTACATCTTCGCCCACGCCACCCCGGAGGTGGTGCCGTTCCTGATCTTCGCGCTCTCCGCCGGCGCGGTGCCGCTGCCGCTGACCGTGCTGCAGATCCTCGCCATCGACCTGGGCACCGAGACGCTGCCGGCGCTCGCGCTCGGGCGGGAACCGGCCGAGCCGGGGTTGATGGACCGGCCGCCCCGGCGGCGCAGCGACAAGGTGGTGAACGGCCCGATGCTGATCCGCGCCTGGGGCTTCCTCGGGCTGATCTCGGCGGCGCTGGTGATGGCCGGGTTCTTCGCCGTGCTGCTGCGGGCCGGCTGGCACCCCGGCGCGCCCACCGGCCCCGCTACGCCGCTGCACGACGCGTACCGGGAGGCGACCACGATGACCTTCCTCGGCATCGTCGCCTGCCAGATCGGCACCGCGTTCGCGGCGCGCACCGAGCACGCCTCGCTGCGGTCGGTCGGGGTGTTCAGCAACCGGCTGCTGCTCTGGGGCATCGCGTTCGAGATCGCGTTCGCCGCGCTGATCGTGGCGGTGCCGCCGCTGCAGGACGTCTTCGGCACCCGCCCGCCCGAGCCGGCCATGCTCGCGCTGCTGCTGGCCTTCCCGCCGATCGTCTGGGGCGCCGACGAGCTGCGCCGCGCCGCCCGGCGCCATCACAAGCGCTCGCTTATATAAGCAAGGTCTGATAGAAAGAACGGGTGCACGCCTTCGACGTCCTCGGGGACCCGGTCCGCCGCCGGATCCTGGAGCTGCTGGCCGAGGGCGAGCAGACCGCCGGCACACTCGGCGCGACCGTCCAGCGGGAGTTCGGCATCAGCCAGCCGGCCGTGTCGCAACACCTCAAGGTGCTGCGCGAGCACGGCTTCACCACCGTGCGACCCGAGGGCACCCGCCGCCTCTACGCGGTCGACCCGGGCCCGCTGCGGCAGGTCGACGAGTGGCTGGCCGGCTTCCGCCGGTTCTGGACACCGCCGCTGGAGGCGCTCGCCACCGAGCTGGCCCGCGGCCGGCGGGAACGGCGGCTGCGCGACAGCAGCTCTGACGAAGGGACGACCCCATGATCGAGACAACCGGACAGATCAGCGCCGTCGAGCGCCGGATCGGCAGCCGTACGCTGCCCGCCGGCCAGGCCCGCGTGCTGACCATCAGCCAGACGTACGACGCGCCGGTGGAGGACGTCTGGGACGCCTGCACCAACGCCGAACGGATCCCCCGCTGGTTCCTGCCCGTCTCCGGTGAGCTGAAGCTCGGCGGGCGCTACCAGCTGGAGGGCAACGCCGGCGGCACGGTCGAGCGGTGCGACCCGCCGCACAGCTTCGCCGCCACCTGGGAGTACGGCGAGGAGGTGAGCTGGATCGAGGTGCGGCTCACCGAGGCCGGCGCCGGACGTACCCGGTTCGAGCTGGAGCACGTCGCGCACGTCGACGACCAGCGCTGGGCCGAGTACGGCCCGGGAGCGGTCGGCGTGGGCTGGGACATGGGTCTGCTCGGTCTGGCCTCCCACCTCGCCACCGACGGCGGCGGGGTCAGCCCCGACCAGGCCGCCGCCTGGGCCGGCTCCGACGACGGCCGCCGCTTCATGACCGAGACCAGCCGACGGTGGACCGAGGCCAGCGTCGCCGCCGGCACCCCGGCCGACGAGGCCCACGCGGCGGGCGACCGGGTCACCGCCTTCTACACCGGCGCCCCCACGCCGTGAGCCCGGGCCGCGCCGCCGGTCGGGCGGGGCGAAACGCAGGGGCGTTCGGGGAGTCGCTCTGGTTCACCCCGGAGAGGCGACGTCGGCGTCCGAGGGGGGACGACGGCTGACCGAGGGCCCGCCGGAGGGTAACGTGCAGCGGCGTGACCAGCGCACCGTACTCGCACTGCTCGTACTGCGGCGTGGCCTATCCGGCGGGCGCCGGCTGGCCCAGGATCTGCGCGGCCTGCGGTGAGACGGTGTGGCGCAACCCGCTGCCGGTCGCGGTGGCGGTGCTGCCGGTCCGGACGCCGACCGGCCTCGGCGTGGTGGTGGTCCGGCGGGACATCGAGCCGGCCCGCGGCGAGCTCGCCCTGCCCGGCGGCTTCATCGAGTACGGCGAGGAGTGGTCCGAGGCGCTGGTCCGGGAGCTGCGCGAGGAGACCGGTCTGCTGGCCGAGGCCGACGAGGCGCGGCTGTTCGCGGTGCACGGCGCGCCGGCCGGCGGCACCATGATGGTCTTCGGGGTGCTGCCCGAGCGGCCGCTGGGCGACCTGCCCCCGTCCGCGCCCACCGAGGAGGCCACCGAGTGGCTGGTCCTCACCGAGCCGGTCGAGCTGGCCTTCTCCACGCACACCCGGGTCCTGGCCGACTTCCTCACCGCCCAGCGCGCGGGCTGAGCCGCTCCGTCCGTCCCGGTCAGGCGCGGAGGTAGGCGGGTGGAACGGTGTCGGTGAGCCAGACGCCGTTGTCGCTGCGGTAGAAGACGAAGCCGTTCTCGGCCATCGCGGCGGCGTCCACGGTCAGCACCACCACCGTGCCGGCCCGGCGGGCACCGACCCGCCGGGCGGTCGCCACGTCCGGCGACAGGTGTACGTGGTGCCGCCGGCCCCGGCGCAGCCCTTCCGCCCGGATTGCCGGCAGCACGCTGTCGCTGGTGCCGTGGAAGAGCAGCTCGGGCGGGGTGGCCGGAGCCAGCCCGAGGTCGACCGGGACGGAGTGCCCCTGGCTGGCCCGGATCCGGTCGATGCCGTCGCCGCCCCGCGCCACGGCGAAGCGCTGCTTGTCGTTCCCGGTGACCACCGCGTCGAGGTCGACGCGGCTGAGCCCGAGCGCCGCGAGCAGGTCGGCGACCGGCACCCAGCCAGCCCGGTCGAGCGCCAGGCCGAACCGGTCCGGCCGGTGCCGCAGCGCCAGGGACATCCGCTTGCTCACCCGGACCAGGTCACGATGATCCACCCGGCCAGTGTGACCGATCAGCGGGCCGCGGGTCGACGGGGTTCGCGGACGGTGTACACCTTGTCACTGCCTTTGGAGCTGACATCACGAACGACTCGCCCCCCTTGCCCCCGGCTCAGCCGGCCGCCCGCTCCGCCAGCGGCCGGCGGCGGCGGGCCGGGTCGGTGAGCACGGGCGGCGCCCAGGCCCCGTCCGGCTGGTAGAGGTTGACCCCGGGCGGGACGATCTCGTCGATCCGGTCGAGCACCGCGTCGTCCAACGTGAGCGACGCGCCGCCGAGCAGCCCGTCCAGCTGCGCCATGGTGCGCGGGCCGATGATCGCCGAGGTGACCGCGGGGTGCGCCACGGTGAACGCGACCGCCAGTTCGGGCAGGGTGCAGCCGACCTCGTCGGCGAGCGCGACCAGGGCCTCCACGGCGGCGTACTTGGCGGCGTTGCCGGGCAGGGCGGGGTCGAAGCGGGCCGGGGTGCGGGCCGGCCGCCCGACGGTGAGGTCGACGGCCTGGCCCTGCCGGTACCGGCCGGACAGGAAGCCGGAGGCCAGCGGGCTCCACACCAGGACGCCCATGCCGTACCGCTGGCAGACCGGGAGCACCCCGGTCTCCACGCCCCGGGCCACGATCGAGTACGGCGGCTGCTCGGTGCGGAACCGGCCGAGCGCCCGCCGCTCGGCGACGTGGTGCGCCTCGACGATCTCCTCGGCCGGGAACGTGGAGCAGCCGAAGGCCCGGATCTTGCCGGCCCGGACCAGGTCGGACAGCGCGCCCAACGTCTCCTCGACGTCGGTGGTGTGGTCGGGGCGGTGCACCTGGTAGAGGTCGATCCAGTCGGTGCCGAGGCGGCGCAGGCTCTCCTCGACCTCCCGGACGATCCAGCGCCGCGAGTTGCCGCCCCGGTTGGGCCCCTCCCCCATCGGGAAGTGGACCTTCGTGGCGAGGACCACGTCGTCCCGGCGGCCCTTCAGCGCCCTGCCGACGATGATCTCGGACTCGCCGGCGGAGTACATGTCGGCGGTGTCCACGAAGTTCACGCCCCGGTCGAGGGCGGCGTGCACGATCCGTACGCAGTCGTCGTGGTCGGGGTTGCCGACCGCGCCGAACATCATCGTGCCGAGACAGTGGACGCTCACCTCGATGCCGGTGCCGCCGAGGACGCGGTAGCGCATGGGAATGCTCCCTTGGGGTACGCCGCGCTGACCGGGCGGCGGCCGGTCCCGCCACGCTAGGAATTCGAGTGCACTCGAGGTCAAGGCCGGCACCTCGAACAGATGTCCAAAGGACCCGCCTCCGTAGGCCCGCCCAAGGGGAGGGGGATCTCGGGTCGCGTCGCGCGCACCGGTCCCGGGTGGCAGGCTGGTGGGGTCGCCGGCAGCGGGGCGACGACGGCCCGCTGGCAGACCCCCGTCGTGAAGGAGAAGATCGACCCGATGGCTGTGGACGTCACCACCACGGACGAATGGCAGGCGCTGCGCAAGCACGCCGAGGCGATGCGCGGCACGCACCTGCGGGAGCTGTTCGCCGCCGACGGGCAGCGGGGTGACCGGCTCACCGGCGAGGTCGCCGACCTGCACGTGGACTACAGCAAGAACCTGGTCACCGACGAGACGATGGCACTGCTCACGGTGCTGGCCGAGCGGGTCCGGCTCAGCGACCGGATCGCCGCCATGTTCGCCGGGCAGCACATCAACTCCACCGAGGACCGGGCCGTCCTGCACACCGCGCTGCGCCTGCCGCGCGACGCCTCGCTGGTGGTCGACGGGCAGGACGTGGTCGCCGACGTGCACGCCGTGCTGGACCGGATGTCGGCCTTCGCCGAACGGGTGCGCTCGGGCGCCTGGCGGGGCCACACCGGCGAGCGCATCACCACCGTGGTCAACATCGGCATCGGCGGCTCCGACCTGGGGCCGGTGATGGCGTACGAGGCGCTCAAGGCGTATCGGGACGCGGGAATCACCTGCCGGTACGTGTCCAACATCGACCCCACCGACATCCACGACAAGACCACCGACCTGGACCCGGCCAGCACCCTGTTCGTCGTCGTCTCCAAGACCTTCTCCACTCAGGAGACCCTAGCCAACGCCAACCAGGCGCGGCGCTGGCTGCTCGCCGGGTTGGACGCCGACGAGTCGGCCGTCGCCCGGCACTTCGTCGCGGTCAGCACGAACGAGCAGCGGGTGCGCGACTTCGGCATCGACCCGGAGAACATGTTCGGCTTCTGGGACTGGGTGGGCGGCCGGTACTCGCTGCCCTCGGCGGTCGGCCTGTCGGTGATGCTGGCGATCGGTCCGAAGCGGTTCCGGGAGATGTTGGCCGGCTACCACGCGGTGGACGAGCACTTCCGCAGCACACCGGTCGAGCGGAACGTGCCGGCGCTGCTGGGCCTGCTCAACGTCTGGTACACGGACTTCCTCGACGCGCAGACCCACGCGGTGCTGCCGTACGCGCAGTACCTGCACCGGTTCCCCGCGTACCTGCAGCAACTGACGATGGAGAGCAACGGCAAGTCGGTGCGGGTGGACGGCACCCCCGTGACGTACCCGACCGGGGAGGTCTTCTGGGGCGAGCCCGGCACCAACGGCCAGCACGCCTTCTACCAGCTGATCCACCAGGGCACGCGGCTGATCCCGGCGGACTTCATCGCGTTCAGCCAGCCCAACCACGACCTCGGCGACATGCACGACCTGTTCATGTCGAACTTCTTCGCGCAGACCGCCGCGCTGGCCTTCGGGCGGACCCGGGAACAGGTCGAGGCGGAGGGCACCCCGGCGCAGGTGGTGCCGCACCGGGTGATGCCGGGCAACCACCCGAGCACCTCGATCATCGCCCCGAAGCTCACCCCGTCGGCGCTCGGCCAGCTGATCGCGCTCTACGAGCACATCACCTTCACCGAGGCCGCGGTCTGGGACATCAACGCGTTCGACCAGTGGGGTGTGGAGCTCGGCAAGGTGATGGCCAACCAGCTCGCGCCGAAGCTCACCGGCGACGCGCCGGACCTCGCCGACGTCGACTCCTCGACGGTGGCGCTGATCCGTCGCTACCGGGCCCAGCGCGGCCGGGACTGACCCTCGCGGCACGCTCGTCGGCGCCCGGCGGGCTTCTTCCGCCGGGCGCGGCCGCATCTCGACGCACGGCGGGCCCGCCGCTGATTCGGCGGGGACGGGCCGGTCAGTCGCGCAGCAGGTCGGCGTGGGCGGCCCGGAGTCGGGCGAGGGCCCGGTCGCCGGCCGGCGCCCACCGGTCGAGCTCGGCCCAGACCTCGGCGAGCGCGTCGGTGAGCGCCCGCCGTTCGGCCGCGTGCCGCCGGCTGCTCTGCCGGTGCAACTCCTCCAGCCGGCGGGACCAGCCGGCGCTGATCGCGGCGACGCGGTCGGCGTCGGCCCGGGTCTGCGCCGCCGTCCGGGCAGCGGGGGCGGGCACGATCGCGGCGATCGGACGGGGGTCACCGTCGCGGGTGACGACGGTGACGGTGTCGGTCAGCTCGGCGAGGGCGACGAGTTGGGTGAGCCGGGTGCGGACCTCGCGCAGCGGCAGGGCGCGCGGCTGGGGGGACCGGTCGGCCAGTGCGGGGGCAGCCATGGACAGATGTTCACGTCCGGGTACGACAAAACTCCGCCGCGTGTCCGCCCCCGCCGCGCGCCTACCCTGCTGGCTTCCACTCCGGGGCCAGCACCGACCAGACCTCCATGTCGGCCCGTCCCGTCGGCGTCGGGACGGCATCGCGGAGGACGCCGTCGCGGCTCATGCCCAGCCGCCGCGCGACGGCGATGCTGCGCTCGTTGCCGGCCTTGGTCACCCACTCCACCCGGTGGATGCCGCGGTCCCGGATCGCCCAGTCGATGACCACGCGGGCGGCGCGGGTGACCAGCCCCTGCCCCTCGGCCGCGGGCTCCAGCCAGCAGCCGGCCTCGCAGACACCGGTGGTGGTGTTGAGGGAGACGAACAGCACGCCGCCGACGAGCGTGCCGCGCTGCCAGATGCCCCAGATGCCGCCGTCGTCGCGGGCCCACCGGTCGGCGTAGTTCTGCAGGACCTTGCGGGCGGACGCGGCGTCGGTGGCCACGAAGGAGGCCCCCACCCAGGGGGAGATGTGCTCCCGGCACCGGTCGAGGTTGGCGAGGAATTCGTCGGCGTGCCACGGCTCCAGCGGGCGCAGCTCGGCGTCGTCGGTCAGCGAAAGGGCGAACATCCTCAGCAACCTAGTGGGCTCGCCGCCGGCCGCGCAGCGGGTTTCCCACAGGACGCTGCGACGGCCGGTCAGGGGCTGACGGCTGTTGGCGATTTTATGGTCAAACATGGTCAATGCGTGGTGGCCTATCGTGGCCGTGTGAAGCTTTCGGTGTGGGCTCGCCGGCAGGGGGTGAGCTATCAGACCGCCTGGCGATGGGTGAAGGACGGCAAGATGCCCGTCCCCGTGCGCCAGGCGCCCTCCGGAACGTGGATCGTGACCGAGCCCGCGAGCGCTGAAGGTCGCGTAGTCGCGTATGCCGTCTCTACTGGGCCGATCAGAAGGACAGCCTGGACCGGCAGGCCATACGGGTTGTGGAGGGCGCCAACGCGCAGGGTCTCGCCGTGGGTGAGGTCGTCAAGGAGGTCGGCTCCGGGCTCAACGGCAAGCGGCGCGAGCTGCACCGGGTCCTGGCTGACCCGACCGCTGCGGTGATCGTGGTCGAGCACCGGGATCGGCTTGCCCGGTTCGGTGTCGAACATTTGGAGTCCGCGCTGTCCGCGACGGGGCGGCGTGTGGTTGTCCTGAACTCGCAGGAGAGCACCAGCGACGTGGTTCGGGACATCACCGAGGTGCTGACCTCGATGTGTGCCCGGCTGTACGGGCCTCGGGCGGCGAAGAACCGTGCGGCCCGGGCCGTGGCCGTGGCGACCGGTGAGGACGCCGAGTGAAGAAGTTCCAGCCGCGGCCCGGTTTCGTCGT